>NZ_BADW01000058.1:0-11267 GCF_000241165.1 Pseudoalteromonas sp. BSi20439 | reverse complement strand
GTTTTTTGTTGCCTATTCCTTTGGCAAATAAAAAAGCCTGCATAAAGCAGGTCTTTTTAAATTGCTAACTTTTTTAGGTTAGGCTGGCGTTAAGTCACTCTCGTAATCAAAACGCAGTTTTTTATCTTTAACCGATACTTTTACCGTACCGCCAGAAATTAGCTCACCAAACAGTATTTCGTTAGCCAATTGCTTTTTAAGATCTTCTTGGATAACACGCGCCATAGGGCGCGCGCCCATTGCTTTGTCATAGCCTTTATCAGCCAACCACTCACGTGCTTTAGAGGTAAGCTCAAGGTTAACTGACTTCTTATCCAGTTGCGCTTGAAGCTCCACAACAAACTTATCAACCACTTGTAAAATAACTTCTTTATCGAGGTGATTAAACCAAATAATGTTATCTAAGCGGTTTCTAAATTCTGGTGAAAATACTTTATTAATTTCACCCATTGCATCGTGCGTATGGTCTTGCTCACTAAAGCCAATCGACTTACGTGTGGTTTCTTGCACGCCGGCATTAGTGGTCATCACGACTACGACGTTTCTAAAGTCGGCTTTACGGCCATTATTATCAGTTAGCGTACCGTGATCCATAACTTGCAATAAAATGTTGTAGATATCTGGATGGGCTTTTTCAATCTCATCCAAAAGTACAACAGCGTGTGGATTTTTAATGACCGCTTCTGTTAGTAAGCCGCCTTGTTCAAAACCAACATAACCCGGAGGCGCACCAATTAAACGACTCACCGCATGGCGCTCAACATATTCAGACATATCAAAACGAATAAACTCAACACCCATACATTTAGCTAATTGCTTGGTAACCTCAGTTTTACCGACCCCCGTTGGGCCTGCAAATAAGAACGAACCAACCGGTTTGTTCTCATTCGCTAAACCTGAACGCGATAAGCGAATAGCAGAAGTTAATGCATCAATGGATTGATCTTGTCCAAACACCAACATTTTTAAATTACGGTCTAAGTTTTTCAGCGTTTCTTTATCAGACGACGACACATTTTGAGGCGGAATACGCGCCATTTTAGACACAATCATCTCAATATCAGATACACCAATGGTTTTTTACGCTTAGACGTAGGCAGTAGCCGTTGGCTTGCGCCTGCTTCATCAATAACGTCAATCGCTTTATCAGGTAAGTGACGCTCATTAATGTACTTGGCACTTAGCTCGGCGGCTGCTTTTAACGCTTTTTGCGTATAACGAATACCGTGGTGTGCTTCGTAACGATCTTTTAAGCCGTTAAGAATTTTAGTGGTGTCTTCAACGCTAGGTTCAAGCACATCAATTTTTTGAAAGCGACGAACTAGGGCGCGATCTTTTTCAAAAATATTCTTGTACTCACCGTAAGTAGTAGAACCCATACAACGTAATTGCCCACTTGAGAGTAACGGCTTAATTAAGTTTGAGGCATCCATTACCCCACCTGAGGCAGCACCTGCACCAATAATGGTGTGAATTTCATCAATAAATAAAATTGAACCTGGTTTTGCTTGTAACTCTTTTAATAAACTTTTAAAGCGTTTTTCAAAATCGCCTCGGTATTTGGTACCGGCAAGTAACGCGCCCATATCTAAGGAGTACACAACCGCATCAGCAATGACTTCAGGCACTTGTTCGTTAACAATACGATAGGCTAAGCCCTCGGCAATAGCAGTTTTACCTACGCCGGCTTCACCAACCAGTAATGGGTTATTCTTTTTACGACGACACAGCACTTGCACTGTGCGCTCTACTTCACTATCACGGCCAACAAGCGGGTCAATATTACCCTCTTTAGCGTGTATATTAAGGTTAGTTGTAAAGCTGTCGAGCTTACTCGCTTCTTCGCTTGCTACTTCTTGCACCTCTTCATGAATATCGTCAGTGTCATCGCCTAATTCGTCGTCACCTTTGGCAATCCCATGAGAAATAAAATTAACAATATCAAGGCGAGAAATATCATTCTTTTTAAGTAAATAAACTGCCTGGCTTTCTTGCTCAGAAAAAATAGCCACCAGTACATTTACACCAGTCACTTCATTTTTTCCCGAAGATTGCACATGAAATACCGCGCGCTGTAATACACGCTGAAAACCAAGCGTTGGTTGAGTTTCGCGTTCTTCTTCTAAATCAGGAATAACCGGTGTGGTTTCATCAATAAATTCAAGTAACTCTGTTTTTAATCCAGAAATGTCAACACCACACGCATTAAGCGCTTCTCCAGCTGATGGATTATCGAGTAGAGCTAATAAAAGATGCTCTACGGTCATAAACTCATGACGACGTGTACGCGCTTCACGAAACGCGGTGTTCAAAGTTAGTTCTAAGTCTTTATTTAGCATTGGCAACCCCTTACAGAGATAATAATTTTATACCGCACTTCAAAGATGAAAATTCACCTTTGTGGTATTTATTCCTGCTCACAACTACATAGCAGTGGATGCTCGTTATCCCTTGAGTAGCGGTTAACTTGCTCAGCCTTGGTATGTGCTACATCGGCGCTGTAAACACCACAAATGCCCTTACCTTGCTGATGTATTTGCAGCATCACATCAGTTGCTCTATCGCTATCCATATTAAAAAACGTCATTAAGATCTCTATTACAAAATCCATCGGCGTGTAATCATCGTTGTTTAACACAACTTTATATTTTCGCGGTGGCTGCAACTTTTGCTTTTCACTATCGCGAACGGTGTCGATAACACCAGAATCTTTCATACCACTCATAATTAAATATAGTCTTGTCTTTGTAACTCAAGCAAACTTGAATAAAAAAATAAATAAAATGTTAAAAAATAACCTAAAACACTTGACTGGTTGCTTAAATAAACTACAGTCAAATGGTGATTGATTAAACCTTAGTCAGTCTAGCAAACAATACAGTTTAGGATAACTAAATTAGTCAACTTATAGAAGGATGTAGAAGTATGGCTTGTGGTAAAGTCAAATGGTTCAACAACGCCAAAGGTTTTGGTTTCATCGTAGAAGACGGTTGCGAGAACGACATTTTTGCTCATTACTCCACTATTGTAATGGACGGATACAAGACACTTAAAGCTGGTCAAGATGTTACCTTCGAATTACAACAGGGCCCTAAAGGTCTACACGCTACTAATATAGCCCCTAACGGCGATATTATAGAGTGATTGTAAATATGAGACTAAAGCGAGCGACCTGTTTAGATCCTCGCTTAATTCCCTAAAAATCCCTAACCACTTCAATATAAATTGCCTCATTGTGTGTTAATTCAACCCCACTCCTTGATTTTATTTTATCTACCCCAATAATTTCACTATTAGATGTTTAACTGCTGGCGTTTGGCGCGTAATCCTAGCCCTTTTTAGCCAAGCTTGTTACACTCTTTATCCTGTAAAACGTAATTACTTTAGCCTAATGGCTAGTTTAGATTTACATAAATTTTAGTTATAAAAGACACTAGTCCGTCAGGTGTGATTATTCTTACCTTGTTTAGGTTATACGAGTACCAACACCTAACAGACTACTCATTGCATACATTAATACTTTATTTATAGGGTATTAGGCGATGATTTCTTTGCATTGTTGAATTTGGCCAATGCGGCCTACTATCTAGGAATGATGATGACATCAAAAATTATCTATACAAAAACGGACGAAGCTCCGGCATTAGCAACGTATTCGTTGTTACCAATTATCCAAGCGTACACAAATGCGGCAGGTGTTGAAGTTGAAACACGCGACATCTCACTCGCTGGTCGTGTAATTGCGAGCTTCCCGGATTACCTAACAGAAGAACAACGCATTGGTGATGCACTTGCAGAACTTGGCGAAATGGCAAAAACACCAGAAGCTAATATCATTAAATTACCGAACATCAGTGCCTCAGTTCCACAACTTCGCGCTGTAATTAAAGAGCTTCAAGAAAAAGGTTATGCACTCCCAGAATACCCTGTAGAACCTAAAAACGATGAAGAAAAAGCGATTCAAGCCGCCTATGACAAAATTAAAGGCAGTGCAGTAAACCCTGTACTTCGTGAAGGTAACTCTGACCGTCGCGCACCAAGTTCAGTAAAAGAATATGCACGTAATAACCCACATTCAATGGGGGCATGGAGCAAAGATTCACAGTCTTATGTTGCAAGCATGGAAGAAGGTGACTTCTTTGGTTCTGAGCAATCAGTAACTGTTGATGAAGCAACGGATGTTCGTATTGAACACGTAGCGGCTAATGGCGATATCACTGTACTTAAGCAAAGCACGCCATTACTTGCTGGTGAAGTAATTGATGCATCACGTATTAGTGCTGCAAAATTACAAGCATTCCTTGAAGCTGAAATTAATGCAGCTAAAGAAAAAGGCGTGTTATTTTCGCTTCATATGAAAGCGACCATGATGAAAGTATCTGATCCAATCATCTTTGGTCACGCTGTAAAAGTATTTTACAAAGACGTTTTTGCAAAACACGGTGCACTTTTTGAAGAGCTAGGTGTTGATGTAAATAACGGTTTAGGCGATGTGTACTCTAAAATTCAAACATTAGATGACGCTAAGCGCGAAGAAATTGAAGCTGACATTCAAGCTGTTTACGCTGACCGCCCTGCTATCGCAATGGTTGATTCTCATCGCGGTATTACAAACTTACACGTACCAAGTGATGTGATCATCGATGCCTCTATGCCTGCTGCAATTCGTTCAAGCGGTCAAATGTGGAATAAAGACGATAAATTACAAGACACAAGCTTTGTAATTCCAGATCGTTGTTACTCTGGCGTTTACCAAGCAACAATTGATTTTTGTAAAGAGCACGGTGCATTTGATCCTACGACTATGGGTAGCGTACCAAACGTTGGCCTTATGGCTCAAAAAGCAGAAGAGTACGGCTCACACGATAAAACATTTGAAGCAAAAGCTGACGGTACTATCCGTGTTGTAGACACAAACGGTAATACGTTACTTGAGCACAGTGTTGAGAAAGGCGATATCTGGCGCATGTGTCAGGTTAAAGATGCACCTATTCAAGATTGGGTTAAACTTGCAGTAAACCGTGCTCGCGCAACGGGTAACCCGGCTATTTTCTGGTTAGATGCAGAACGTGCACACGATGCTGAGCTAATCAAAAAAGTAAATAAATACCTGCCAGATCACGACACGGCTGGCCTAGATATTCAAATTTTATCGCCAATGGATGCAACCTTGTTCTCACTAGCACGCATCAAAGAAGGTAAAGACACAATTTCTGTAACGGGTAACGTGTTACGTGATTACTTAACAGATTTATTCCCAATTTTAGAGTTGGGTACCAGTGCTAAAATGCTTTCAATTGTGCCACTAATGAATGGCGGTGGTTTATTTGAAACTGGTGCGGGTGGCTCTGCTCCTAAGCACGTTCAACAATTTGAGAAAGAAAACCACTTACGTTGGGATTCTTTAGGTGAATTCTTAGCACTTGCTGCTTCACTTGAGCACCTAAGCACAACAACAGGTAACAAAAAAGCACAAGTACTTGCAGATACGCTTGATAAAGCTACCGGCACATTCTTAGCTGAAAACAAGTCGCCTTCACGTAAAGTAAAAGAGATTGATAACCGTGGCTCTCATTTCTTCTTATCTTTATTCTGGGCACAAGAACTTGCTAAGCAAAATGATGACAGCGAGCTTAAAGCGCAGTTTACGCAAATTGCTAGCGACCTTGAAACTAACAAAGAGCAAATTGTTAGCGAGCTAAACGATGCACAGGGCCCAGCAATGGACATTGGCGGATACTTCCAGCCAAATGACGATGCAGCTTTTAAAGCAATGCGCCCAAGCACAACATTTAACGAGATTTTATCTAAACTGGTATAAATCCATTAAATGAATGAAAAGAAGGCGCTCCAAAGAGCGCCTTTTTTTGTGCCTAATAGCTATTCGCTTATTTAAGTGGTTTACTTTGCGGATTGGTATAAGTAAAAGGCATTCGTAAAAAAGGCCGCTAATGCGGCCTTTTATATTCAACTAAACAAGTTTATTTAGTGTATGCACGTGGCATGTTTGATTCTGTTGTATAGCGCTCACGCAGTTTATCTTGGCGAGATTCAGTACTTACCTCAACCCCATTAATAAACATTTTATTTACGTGGCTGCTCAGCTCAAACGGGTCATTACTCCACATTACAACATCAGCGGCTTTACCCACTTCTAAGCTACCAGCATTAATACCAAATACATCAGCTACATTTGAAGTCATCGCTTTTAATGCGCCTTGCTGGCTCATACCGTAAGACACTGCATTACCGGCATCATAGCGGAGCTGGTAAACATTATGACTGGCATCGCCACCCACAGTTAAAAGTACTTTAACACCTGCTTTTTCTAGTATGCCGGCATTATTTAGGCTTGCATGTAATGAATCAAAACTGCCTGGTAAGTTATCCATTGCACTGATGATCACAGGAATACCCGCTTTTGCGATTCGATCTTTAACTACAACGGCATCTTGCGCACCATTAAGAACAATATTTACCCCAAACTGCTGTTTCACTTTTATAAGTTCAACAATATCCGATGCACGCGACACACTAATTAGTAATGGCATATCGCTTTTTAGTACTTTAGCCATTATTTTATCTTCAGCACTTGGCTTAGCATCGTCTTTCTTAGCTTCTTTGCTTGCTTTGGTTTGGTGCTCATCTAACTTATTGATCAGTGTTTGCAATGTAAATGCACGAGAGCCTTTGCTTCGCTCACCCAAATGAACCACTAATGCCGCTTGTTTTTTAAGTACGCTTTCAAAGCTGCCACTTAAATCCACCACACTGGCAAGGCCCGCAAATATGCTGTCACCGCCATACGGAGTGATTAAGTCACGAGTAACACCGCCTTTACGTGCATAAGGGATTAGGCTTGAACGAGGGTTAAATGCCAAGCTTGCATCAAAATCAATACCTGCTTTTTCTTCTCCCGCATCGCGAGAGCCTGCAACCGCACCGACTTCAACTAAACCAAGTTGATTTACAGTGGCAATAAAACCAGGGGTAACGATTTGACCTTTGGCATCAATAATTTTATCTGCTTTAACATCGCTAGGATTGATTGCAGTAATTTTGCCATCATTCATTACGATGCTGGCAGACTCTAATACGCCTTGATCTGAGGATGTATGCAGTGTTGCGTTAATTATAGCAAGAGATTGAGCGCTCACCGCACCCGATGCTAGTAACCCTGCAGCAACCAGAGAAAGCGAAAACGAACGTGATAATTTTTTCATTCTGGGTGCTCCTTATTGTTGACCTAACATAAAATCACTTTGTGCTTGGAATGCGCTATCGTTTCTATCGTAAACTTTTGCGCCATCAACAAACACTTGCTCTGCTTTTGCGTAAACGCTAAATGGGCTTTGATTCCAAATAACCACATCAGCTTGTTTACCCGCTTCAAGTGAGCCTGTTTTATCTTCAATGCCGAGTGATTTAGCGGCATTAGCCGTGATCCACTTAATTGCATGCTGCTCAGAAATATCAAAACCATTTTGGTTTGCACTGTACATTACTTTTGCGGCTTCTTGATTTAAGCGCTGAATCGTCGTGTCTGAGTCTGAATGCACAACGGCACATGAGTTTTTAACTGCATCAACAATCGCTACGTTCTCTTGTACCATATCGTAGGCTTCCATTTTAAAGCCCCACCAGTCTGGCCAAAGTGCTGCACACGAGCCATTTTCAGCCAGTAAATCTGCGATTTTATAGGCTTCAATACCGTGATGGAATGTACCCGCATGGTAATTAAACTCTTTAGAAAGGTCGATCATCATCGCCATTTCTTCAGCTTTATAACAGTGATTGTGAATACGAACCTCACCTTCTAAAACACCGCGAAGGGTATCGTATTTAATATCGCGGTGTGGAGCTTCTGGGTTTTTACCCGCAGCGTAATCAGCATCGTATTTGTCCCACTCACGCTTGTACTCTTGCGCACCAATCCAAGCTGTACGATAGCCTGCCATATTACCCATACGTGTCATCGGTAATTCACCTTTTCGGCCATAAACGCGTTTAGGGTTTTCACCACACGCCATTTTTAAACCGTATGGTGCATCAGGAAACTTCATCCCTTGCATGGTGTGAGCCGGTACATTTTTAAGGGTAACGCCACGTCCACCAAATAAATTAGCTGAACCTGGTAAAATTTGTAACGAGGTAATACCGCCTTCACGTGCACGATTAAAACCTGGATCTTGTGGCCAAATTGAATGCTCAACCCATACTTCTGCCGTATTAGGGCTGGTCATTTCGTTGCCATCTTGGTGAGACTCAACCGACGGATTTGGATAAGCACCTAAATGAGAGTGAACATCAATAATACCTGGTGTTACCCATTTGCCTTGCGCATCGATAGTGGTGTCTGCGTTAGCGGTTAAATCTTTACCAACTTGCTGTACTTTACCATCAACAAGTAATACATCGGCTTCATCTAAACGCTCACCCGTGCCCGTTAATACAGTGGCATTGGTAATTAATGTGCTTGATGTAGCAACGGGTTGATAAGTACTTGGGTATGGGTTTTTATTAATGGTTACCTTTGCATCTTGCGGGCCGCTTTCTTGGCAACCAACAAGAGCCGCTGCTAAACCAACAGCTAGCAATGAGGGAGCAAATTTTTGCATGTTTTTAGGTTCTCCTGTTTTTTTACTACTTTAGCGAAAGCAAACGCATAAAGCTAAAAAAACAGGTGAAAAGGCGGTTATTTAAGGTGAGTTTCTGTAATTATTTTTTATATAATTGTTATAAAGCCTATCCAGTGCCTCTTCTGTGGTGAGCGATGGATCTTTACTGATAAAGTGTTTAACCGTTCGTGTTACAAAATCGGAATTTTGCTTATGTAATTTTGAAAAATCTTTAATTAATGTATTGCCATCTTTTGCGGCGGTGACTTTATCATGACGATGCCTGTATTGGCTCAATGCCTTATTAAAATCGCCTTGATAATCCTCGACTAAAATTTTATAAAAGTCACTTTTTTGCACCTTCAATACGTTAATGCAGTAGTTAAGCGCTTCTTTAAAATCGGTAAATACGGTGCCTTCTACATCAAACTCTTTGGTTTTTTCGCGCACCGTAACGCGCGCTTCTTCAGTGGCATAACTAAACCCTGTAAAGGCAAGTCGCTCAGCCGCTTCTTTACCGAGTTTCATGCCCGCTTGAATGCTGTGCGCAAATTCATCGCTCATGTCGCCAAGCTCGCTTTCTTCCCACATGTTGTACACACGTAAGGGCTTGGCGTATTTATTTGATAGTTTCTTTTTAAGCTTACTAAAACGCTCATCAATGGTCATTAAGCGTTCATTATGAAGTAATGCATGGCATTCATAACAAGCCGCAATAGCAACAAAATCTGCTTCTTCGCCTAAATCAATAATACTTTGTAACATGTGCAATGGTGGGCAATGATCGCGCTCTGTTGCCTCACACCCGCAATAAAAACATTGGTTAAAATGCTGTTGCTCACACGCATAAGCTTGCTGGTAGTAACTGGCTAACGTTTTATTCACAATTGCGCTCCAAAAATATAAAATGCCACAAATTTAGGGCGCGATAATAACAGTCTGAAAAAATATTTCAGTAGGAAAACGCTAAACTGTGTCAAAAATAAATTACTTAACCTGAACTTTGGTTAAGAGATTTACTAACATATTGAATTATATTAATAATTTAGTTCGTTTTCTCCAGCTAGAAATTTACAATGAAAACAAGGCGAATTTTCGCGTCAATAGCGGGCCTATTGCAAGTAAATTCAACGCAGTTAGCGCTGAAAATAGCTGCTTGAGATAGATTTATTATCCATAGTTCAGGTTACTTATGAACAACTTTTCATACACCTACAAAATTGCATAATTTATATACACATCTTCTTACAGCTTGCCCCATTCAGTTAACAACATTCTGGCTACATTAAACAATACTTAAGTTGCACATAAACAAAGAGGAAAATACTATGATTTCTTTCAAAGCAACTCTATATTCAACTGTATTATTGGGCGCAGCAACATTAACAGCGCCTGTAATGGCAACCACTTTTGTTGCCGCTGATTCATCACCCGGTACACAAGTTTGCATGGCCGTTGCATCTAACAAACAACTGACACTGCACAAAACAATTAAAGAGCTCCATACCAACAAGCATGTAATTGGCAAAAAATTACGCTGCAATGATTTATCAATGAATGATTTTGTAGCGCTTTATGATTTAGACAAATCTGCACGCTTTTTCAATATTGAGGCTACCACCAGCACATCAATAAGGGATTTGGCAAAGGTAAATAAACTGATGGTGGTTATTATGGCGGGATCTAAATAACCTAAATTATGACTAGGAAATCGGTTTTAATACGTTCAATTTACGCGAATCAAACACGTTAAGCAGGGCTTAGTACCTGCTTAACGTGTATTTATTATTAAATAAGCGCTGCCAACAAACCAAACAAGCCACCAAATACCCCACCCCATACAACGAGCCAGCCTAAGTGTTCGCGGATCATGGTTTGAATAATTTCTTTTACCATTTTAGGGGTGAGTTCATCTAGGCGTTCATCCACTAATTTAAGTACCGTATTATGTAAGCTTTCCGCGTTATTTCCTTGAGTAAGCATGTCGCTTACTAGCACTTTAAAATCGTCGGTGTCACTTATTTGTACCAGTGATAATTGCATTTTTTCGATAAATTTTTCTCGCATTGGCTCTACCGCCTCTGTACCGCCAAACATTGCCAGCATGCTGCCAAATTGTGATTGCTCTATCACCAATAACAAATTATCGAAAGCGGGATTTAAATCTACCTTTTCAATTACCGATTCAAAGTCTATCGTTGGCTGCGCCTTGCTTAGAAGCTTGTCTATTTTATGCTCAGAAAAGAACTCCGTAAGTATTAAATTTCTTATAGCTACTTTAAAGCTTTCAAACTTGAGCGCAATCACCCCCGATCCATATAAAAACGGGACTTTTTCAAATAGCATATGAATAGCGAGTAAGTTTGTAACCGCACCAGAGAGTGCAAATAAGCCCACCGAAAGTACAATGGCTTGATCAAATACAAAACCAATAACAACACAACACGCTGCCAATAAGTTAGTGATAAAACTTTTATTCATTTTTATTCCGTTTCAGTGATTTGTATCAGAAATTGATAGTCTTAATTTTACACCGATTAATTTGTTTATTTAATCCCTTTTTGCCATAGTTTATTTATAGGTTTAAAAGGTGAGTAATTGTTATGTGGAAAACAATCAATCAACAGATCAGCCAAGCTATCACGGCTA
>NZ_BADW01000059.1:0-21771 GCF_000241165.1 Pseudoalteromonas sp. BSi20439 | reverse complement strand
AAATCTTTTACCTATTCCCACCGTAGGCGTTAAGCTTGTTGACGCGAAAAGCGTAGCTTTTAATGGCAAAACCCGATCTCCGCAACTCGATGCTCGTCTACTTTATTTATACATGCCGCATTGGCGACGACAACCAAAGAGAAGTAACCGCCGACTTCTCTTTGGAATCTCTCGGCGCCCCTAGGATCACACTACTTCCTTAATTCAAATTAATGATATGAACGTAAACGCGATGAAACACGTCCGTGTGTAAGCATCGCTTAACGCGCATCCATGCGCTGCTATTACTCATCATTAATTCAATTTCGGGTGTGATCACGGGGAAATTGTCTTGGCAACCGCCTTCAAATTTGTCGATGCGTTAAGAGTTATGTATATTAAATTTATACTTAATTTGAGTAACTTAAATGGCTGTTCAAGATCAAAAGGGTAAATGGCTTTCGAGCAAAGAGGTCATTAAACATCTAAAAATAACAGACTGTGAGTTAATGCACCGCCGCGAGCGTGGTGAACTTAAGTTTGAAAAGCGTGGGCGGGCGTATTTTTATTATTTTGATAATCAAGGATGAATAAGTGATATTCCAAAAAATAGTGCTAGAAATGCTAGCCAAAGAACAAAAAGTATCTATTCCGCAAGGCTTCCAAGACTATGTTAACGCTAATAATTTAAAAGCGAACACGGCAGCATCAATATCGATAGATGCTATTAAGAAGCTGCCAAAGCTTTTAAAAGAGCAAAATACAATGGTGTTAAGGCTCGGCTCGCGCTCGGGTTCAAATCAAACTTATTTTTCGCTTGTAAAAACAAATGATGTAAACGATTTCTTTTTTAATGACCAAGCTCTGTTTGGTCAATTACAACCTGAACTATTTTTACCGAACGTATCAATAAGAAGTTTATTTGCATTTCAACTCCTGCCTAAAGTTACTGAGACCTCAGTTGTAAATCTAGCTATAGCATCAGGGTTAATGGCTGAAGCTCTTAATCTAGAAGATGATAAAACAATAGTTGTGCCAGCAACGGGGCAAAGTACATTCACATTTAACTTTAAGCCACTGGCTAACGAAGATATTGTCCTTGAGCATATAAATGGTCAAGTTGAAATCGATGCTGTATTTGTTGCTAAGCGAGACGGTAAAGAGCACTTATTTGTGATTGAAGCAAAACATGGCGATAAATTTGATTCGTTGGCAAAACACAAATTGCTTTACCCTAGTTTAAGCCTATTACAAAAGCTGCCCTCGTCTATGCCTATAGTCCCTGTTTATTTGAGAAGTATAAAAACAGAAAAAGGGATCGACTTCTATATTGCTGAGTGCACTTGCATTGTAAATCAACAAGATGAGCTATATAGTTTGGATACATTAAGCCCCTGTAAAGTGCAGGCACTACATTTAGCAAATTATTAAACTATGAACGCAGAGCAATTTAAGCAACTTGTAAAAAAAGTAAAAACAGCCAAAAAGCTACCTGATGCCATTTATTTTCATAAAGACGCGTTTACTGATGCACCGGCTGAATTAGTTAAGTTTATAAAAGTTGTTGCTCAAGCTCTTAAAGTAGATGAAGCCGATTACGATCTCATAAAGTTATTTAAAAACGACTTTAGGCTTTCACTTTTAAGTTACCCTACATTTTATGAAGATTCTTATCCTGCCCTCAAGCAAAGCGTGACTATAGATTTAGCAAAGCTTAGCCATAAAATCACTAAATATGATAAAAGCGAAAACCCACCTATTTTGCACCGAAAAGAAACCATGGTTTCACCAACTAATAAACACTATCAATTATTTTGTGACTTAACTGCTGAAGGCGAGCAAGCAGGCTTATACGAAAACACACGTATGATAGGCTTTAAAGGCTCTTGGGAACGTTTAATTGCTAAAAAAGGGTATGAGCTAGTTGATGGGCGTTTGTTTCGTAGTTCTGCTGTACAAAACCCTGAAGACGATAAAACAATAGACAGGCATTTAACAGCAATTGTGCGCCATGAACTTTCTGCCCCTCTAAAAACACTAGCTAAAAACGGCTTTTTAAATGGTGATTACTCAATTTTTGATTACGGGTGTGGTAGAGGCGATGATTTACGAGAGCTCGAAGCCCATGGTATTGATGCTCTAGGTTGGGATCTAAACTATCGTCCCGATGCGGACAAAGTTATTTCTGACATTGTAAATATTGGTTTTGTAATAAATGTAATAGAAGACCGAGATGAGCGAATAGAAGCGTTACTTGGTGCGTGGGAGCTTTCACAAAAGTTATTAGTTGTGTCTGCAATGTTAGGTAACGAATCACTCGTTAGTCAGTTTCACCCATACAAAGATGGTGTAATAACAAGCCGGAATACTTTCCAAAAATATTATACGCAAGCTGAGCTTAAAGCGTTTATAGAAATGAGCGTTGACGAAAACGCGATTGCTGTAGCTCCTGGTATTTACTATATATTTAAAGACAAACAACTAGAACAGCACTTTTTACAAAACCGTCATAAACGTACTTATAAGTGGCAACACCTAACAGCGCCTGAGCCTGTTAATGAAGAACAAGCGCGTATTTTATTTACGCAGCATCAGCAACTTTTTGAATCGTTTTGGTTAACGTGTTTAACGCTAGGCCGCTGCCCTGCAAACAATGAATTTGCGCAAAGTGACAAAATAAAAGAAGTTATTGGTTCAAATAAAAAAGCCCTACAACTTGTTTTAAAGTGGTTTGAAGAGGACGAGCTAAAAACAGCAGAAACAATGCGTAGAGAAGATTTACTACTTTACTTTGCACTAGCCATGTTTGAAAAGCGTAAACCATATGCACAACAACCTGAAGACTTAAAGCGTGATATAAAAGCATTCTTCGACACTTACAAAATAGCGCAGCATCAAGCCACTGAACTGCTTTTTCAAATAGCAGATAGTCAATTGATTGAATCACTATGCCTAGAAGCCGAAAAGCTATTACCAGCCAGTAAAGTCGACTTTGAAAACGGGCAACCTCACGCACTTACTTTACATAAAGATTTTATAACCCTACTCCCTTTGGTTTTACGCGTATATATAGGCGCAGCACTGCAAATGTATGGCGAGCTTGATGATATTCAGCTTATTAAAATTCATATACATTCAGGTAAAGTGACACTGCTAGGTTATGAAGGTTTTTATGACTCCCCTCTTCCACAGCTTAAAGAGCGCGTGAAAATAAAAATGGGAGATCAAGATGTTGATTTTTTTGATTACGTCATTGAAGAAAAACGACCGCTCCTCCTCAATAAAATTGATTT
This sequence comes from Pseudoalteromonas sp. BSi20439, assembly GCF_000241165.1. NCBI lineage: Bacteria > Pseudomonadati > Pseudomonadota > Gammaproteobacteria > Alteromonadales > Pseudoalteromonadaceae > Pseudoalteromonas > Pseudoalteromonas sp. BSi20439. Next base: position 18,499 of record NZ_BADW01000059.1, on the reverse strand, counting down.
TATCGACTATACGTTTGAAGATTACAAAAAACAAAAGGCGTTTAATTTAAAGTTAGATAAGTTACTAGCAACGAAACCAGCACTGTGTACTAACTCTGTTTTAGAATCACGCCTAATGCCAGAGTATAAAATTAAAGGCTATAGATTCTACAAAAAAAATGCACCTTAGTGTATAAGGTGCATTTCAGCAAAAGCAGTAAACTCATTAAAATCAATTTTATTATCATGATTAAAATCAAATTCTTTTAGGACTTGAGAGCTTTTCCCTAAGCCTTTTTCATTCAGTAAAATTTCTACCAGTTCAATTAATTCATTCTTAGAAATATACCCATCAGAATTTTTTATCAAAAAAATCAAATAGTTCTTTTAGTCTATCCATATTAAAAAACCACCTCTAAATTGTCATTATTTAAACTTTGTTGTGAGCGTAGCTCGTTTCTTAACGCTTGTTCTACAATTTTCTTTTCCAATGTATCTATACCTGTTGGATCGCCGGGGTTTTCATCCATCCAACTTTGAATAATAGATAAACCCGCGTTGCAATAACCTTCAAATATCTTTACTGCATCATTTAGGTTTGCACACTTTAAACATGTAGCATTTTTCATTTTTAATAATGCTAGTAAATATATGTAAGTATCTTGTTGTGTGTTGGCATAGGTGCCTAATGTGATCTGGATTTTGTCAGAACTTACAGGTTCAAACTTATCGTGTGAGTACCCAACCATAGCTGCAAATACCATTAAATCCTTATTGTGGTTAAATATACGGCTATCCGCTTGTACTAGCTTTTCTACAAGAGGTTCATGCTTTCTGTCTCTATAAACTTGGTCATCACGCCAATTTCTTTCTTCTCTTCTAGACATAATTACCTACCTTTTCAATTACGGTACGATCAACTGAGCAGTTATATTTAACAGTTGGATATTTTGTCCCTTGAATTGTTATTTCATCCTCAGCTTTAGTATCTCGATCAGCTTCAATTTCTAAAACAAGATTATATTCCATCCCAACCTTATCTCTAATATTATCTTCAACAGTACCTTGCCAATGACTTGACGACAGGAAAAAAACAACCTGCCCTACAGATTTAGGAATTGATTTAGCAACATTTCCTTTGTATTTATTATCAAGAACACCAAAAGGTGCATCTATGATAAAAGGCGCAATCGCTCCAGGTGTTAATATTTCACCAGAGGCATTCTTCCTCTCTCTCGCAAGTTCAATTAAAGAAGAAATAAATGTCAAACTTAAAAGTAGCCCTTGTCCATCACTTTCAGCTACTTGTATATCATTACGGTCAAAGAGTCTTATATCAAAAGAGTTTTTATCCATTTTTGCACGGTAATCTTGGCGTACAAACTGCCCAAGGAATGAGTTAACTTTTTCCATGATCTTCAACTCAACATTCTTCTGAGTTGAGGATAATGTATTCTCGATTGTCAACTGAACTTTTTGAGCAATGTCTTCTAACTCTCGATATTTATTAACTTCTGATGAGCTAGATTTTAGCCTTGAGATTTCACCCCTCTTTGTTTCAAGTAAAGATGTGCATTCTTTCACTTTACGCTCTAAATTACCTATGGCTCGGTTGTCATCTCCTAAGCGCATTTGAAATTGATTTCTACGCTTTTCAAGCTCTTGGATATCTCCAATATCTTTTGCACCTTGAATTTCGATAGAGATATTTTTCAATCTTTCTTCAAATTTGCTGACATTATCTCTGCTAGAATCAATACCTTTAAGATTAAATTCAAAATCTTCCTTAGCCTGTGAAGAAATTTTCTTTATACTTCGTAGCTCAGCTTGAGCTTTCGATACTCTGCTTTCTTGTTGCGGGTCTGCGGCTGATTTTAATAGCTCTTGAATTCTATTGTATGCCTCACTCCCAACTGAGATATCAGCTCCACAAATGCACTGCGTTTCTTCTAAAATTTTATAAACGAGATTCTCGTTGTACGGAGAAGGTATGGTAGATTTAAATTCATCTTCGTCGATAAAATCTAAAACCTCAAAAGATATTTCATGAGCAAACACATTGGTCGCATATTTTTTAATTAAATTAACACGATTATTTTCGAATTTAGAAAGGTTGTTATGTGCGTCTTTTAGATCTCGTTCAGCTTGCGCTCTTTCTTTATGCTTCGCTTTAATGAACTCACTATTTGAAGAAGCAAGTTGAGTATCAATTCTTCGAATCTCAGAAGTATAACGTTCTACAGATTCGTTCTTTTCTTCGAGCCTCTTATTATCTTCTTGTAAATCTGCTTCAAGCCGATCTATATCTCTTTGAATTTTTGATATCTCACCATCTTTATCAGCTCTTTGAAGAGATTTGCTATACTCTTTCTTAATTTTTTGAACATCTTCTAAAGCGTTCTTTGCTACGGTAAAACCAAGTATCTTCTGAATTGCTTCTTTTATTTGTTTACCGCCATGCTTGCTCGTAAATGAACCAATACCCTCGCCTTGAAAAAAGAAGTAATTAGCCATATCTTTGGGTATGACAGAATTTATAAATATGTCTGGGTTAGGTACATCTTTAAAATCTCCAGCTTCAATTATGAAGACCCTAAAGGTATCTCCAGTTACAGGGCCGTAAGCTCTTTGTACTGAATAATTTGTTCCTTCCTCTTCAAACTCAATTTCAACTTTGTAATTTTGTAGCCCTTCGGCTTTAGCCGCATTATTTATTAAACTTCTAGGATCTTTAAAATTAGGTGTAAAAGTATTGAAAAAACACCATAAAATTGCATTTAATAGGGCAGTCTTACCAACTCCATTTTCGGCGTGAATTAGAGTGACGTTTTTATCTTCGTTAGTAGAAAAATGAATCGTTTGATCACCATAAAATTGACGGAAATTTGTTAGTACTATTTTCTTAATTAGCATATATCACCTTTTTTCCTTGCATTTTCTATAAGTTCACGTATCAATCGAAGCCGATTGTTTGAACTTGCTTCTCCATAGACATGCTTTCTTTCAACATTTATAATTGATGATGTTAATTCCTTTAGAGCCGTAGGTTTCTCAACTTCCTTAGCGGCTTCCTGAAACATTTTTTCTAATTCAGATTTAGATGTCATAATACAATCCTATTTGTTCTAATTGCTTCTCAACTTGCAGCTTATTGTCAGCCAAAAGTAAAAAATCATTTACTCTTTCCATTTCAGCAGATATTAATTTTTTTGATGCTGGTTGCTCAAAGTCAGAATTCGGCAATACTATAAAGTCATAGATAATTGCTTTTCTTTTATTGGGAAAGCGTCTTAAAACCCGACCTCTCCGTTGAACATATTGGCGAGGATTTCTTGTGCTAGAAAGTATTACAGCAGTTTGGCATGCGGGAACATCAATACCTTCATCTAAAACTTTCATAGCTACTAAAGCGTTAATGGCTTTATCTTTGAATGCTTCCATTAAGTTTTTACGTTCAGCACTATTTATTGCGCTAGTGAATTGAGAAGTCTTCCATCCGTTCTTATAAAGTACATCAGACACTTGGTCAATGACCTTACAATCATGTGCATCTTCATCCTGTTTAAATGGCTTCCCCTCGCCTGCATAAAATAAGGTTAAGTTTCGCATTGACTCAGGAATCATAGAGCTGAGTTCACTCAACTTTTTTAACTTGTCAGAAGCCGAACCGAGCAGTCTACTTCGTTGACCACAAAAAATAGTTAATTTCTCTTTGTCATCTTTACTTAGTTGGCCACCAGATTTAGTGATAATTGAAGAGATTTTTTCCGATAACTCTTCAAAAGCCTCCTGCTCTGCATCGTTTAGATAAACAGGAACCAAGTGGTAATCATAGGGTGTTAATATTTCGTCATGTATTGCATCACCAAGCCCATATTCAGCCACGATGTCACCGTAATATGAGAGCAAATTCTCTCTAGATACATTAGGAAACATAGAATCAATTTCATCATCGTCACTCCTAAAGGGCGTTGCTGATAACCCCATTCTAAAATCTGATAAGGGCAATAAGCGACTAATCTTATTAGAGCCATGGTTATGGCACTCATCGCCAACGAACATCATACTTTTAGGGTTTATTGAAGATACAACTTGTTGAAACTCATTTGAAGCCAGAGTTCTATTGACCACTACTAAACAAATGAAATCTTTTATACCAGCATTAAATGTTGCAATAGACTCTTGAACACTGGGCAACCAGCTATTTTTCGCGTTGTAACATTTGTGAGAGCTAATTCCAAAATCCAATAAGTTTTCCCCCCATTGACTTGCAAGCTCTATGTAAGGAACTGCAATAATTAAGCACAAACCTCTATTTTTATTTTTAAGTGTTTCATAAACTTTTACAGCGCCATATATTGATGTGATAGTTTTACCAGAACCTGTCGCTAATTTGAGAATGCCTTTATAACCATTAGCCCTCCACTTTTTTAAAGCCACTTTTTGATGGTCTTTGACTTTAAATTTATGGCCATTTAAAAAGTCAGGAACATTAGGAGTGTTTTTAGTGTTTGTGTTTGTTTGCTCTACTTCATATTTTGCTATTTGTTCTTCAATACCTTCTATATCAAGCAATGAAAATGTTTGAAGCTTAGGGGAGCTTTCTACGTACTTAGATACTTCAGAATAAAAATCAGAACCAATATCGACTACAAAAGTATTTTTTTGTTCGCTATTCCAAAGTTTCTCAAATCCTTCTTGGTAGACTTTTCCATATGCTTCAAATAACTCCGGCTCCCAACTTTTGTAAACACTTATTGATTCAGCATTTAGATGCTCAAACATTCCAGATGGGGTTTCATTAGCAGAGCCTTGAAAAACGACAGCATCTCCATAAGAGTCATAAATAATGCCGACTTTTTCGTGGTACATTCCAGCTCTTCTAAACGCGAATTTTATTTCTAACCTGCCTGATGCAATCAAAATGGCTAACAACTCCAGACTTTTTGATGAAACATCTTTATCTGAATGAATCCACTGTAGTAGAGTTGCTGTATATTGCTGTGCTAATTCTAAAGGAGAAGTAACTGCATAACGAATTGCTTCAAACTCTTCCCGTTCTAAAGGGTGGCCAATGATCAATCGCATGGTTCCATTTGACTGAATTATAGAACCCAATCCTCTTAAATTTGCGGCTAAAATAGAAGAAGAAAAATAACCTACTGCCCTATCATATTTTACAGCCTTTGATAAAACAGGTTTGTAGAAATCATGAAATAAATCATCATCACCTGTTCTATAAACATGTTTTAAAACAAGATTCTTTAAACTAGACATTCAATACTCTACTTGTTTACTAAAATTTTTCTGTTAAGGATAAAGTCGACCTGTTTAACAGTCGCGGCTATACCGGCCAGCTTGTTTTTATTATAGGAGCTACTTTCAAATATCTGATTATCTTTTGCATCAAGTTGAAGTGCGAAATTTATTGAATTTTTAGGAAGAAAGCTTAACAATTCATCTTCAGAGAAGTTTGATAAAATCTTAGTAAGCATATTTTAGTCCTTTAATATAAATCAATATGATAGCTCCATTATCTCTTAACTATAGGTACAGTACTAGGCTAGAGCACTTGATTATTTATCTTAATATTCAAAAACTTTACAATAAAGCCCTTATATCTACAAGGGAATAGAGATAAATTAAATGAAACTGTATAAAGGTACAGCTTTTTGTTGTTTAATTAGCTTGAAACCTTCCTCTTAATCTTAATTCACGTTAATATCGCCGCTTGGACAATTTCTCCAGAGGAACTCTAAAGGCGATGAAAGCAAAGTTTACAGGACACGACACATTCCCTCTGCGCTATGGATGGTTATTCAAAGCGGTTAATCATTTGAATTCAAATGGTAATTTTTCAAGTTCTGACGAAGAAAGTATTCGTCATTCTATTGTAGAACTTGGCGTTGGTAAAAATATGGTTAAAGCGATTCAGTATTGGGCTGAGTCGAGCGGCATTATTGAAAGCGACAGAAAAAATAATAAAACCCTTCATAATGTGACGAAAAACAAAGGGCACTTTTTGTTTGGTGACAACGGCAAAGATCCTTACCTCGAATTGCATGGTTCTGTTTGGTTATTGCACTTTTGGTTAAACTTTAATGATGAGCACCTAACTGCATACCGATACTTTTTTAATTATTCAAATGTTCAGCATTTTGAAAAATCAAAATTGATTGATGATTGCTATGAAGATTCTAAACGTCTTGTTAAAAGTGAAGTAGGTAACATTACTACTATAAAAAAAGACATGGATTGTTTTTTAAATATGTACAGCAAAAAGGTTAAGTCTACAGCGAAGAAGATAGATGAAGATCATTTCACGTCTCCCCTTGCTGAGCTTAATTTAGTACAAGATAACGGTCGCTCTTTTTACGTCAGTAATTTAACTGAAAGGCCTGAATTACCTATTGAAGTATTTATTTATGCGTTACTCGAATTCTTTAAAGTAGAAACAACTGAATCAAAAGTGAGCACTGTTGATTTTGATTCGTTGCTTACTAAACCGTGTTCGCCTGGCCGAATATTTAGATTATCTGAGGCTGGCCTAGGTCAAAAACTCGATGAAGCTCAGCAACATACTAAAAAAGAAATATCATGGGTCGATTCATTAGGGTTAAGACAAGTAAATATATCTGACTCAGTAAAAAACAATACTTTCAAATACTTAAATGACTATTACGGCAAATACAATGTCTGAATCTATTATTGAAATAAATCAACGATATAAAAGCTCCACTCGCATTGATGTTGATAGTGCTAACCTAACCCCCTTTATAGATGACTTTATCGTACATGGAACGGCTATTAATGTACTTGATACTGTAAGCCGTGAGTTTGAGGGCAGTACACAAAGAGCCTATACAATCACTGGCCCTTATGGCTCTGGTAAATCGACTATAGCCTTATTTTTATCTTGCTTGCTTTCTACAGATTCAGAACAACGTAGTTACGCTTTAAACAAGCTTAATCATTCTCAAAAAGTAATAACTGGGTTTGATGATAGGTTTAAAATTACTAATGGTTGGAAAACCATTAAACATGTCTGTGGCCTTGAAGCCCCCGCAAATAGTATTCTAATAAGCTTATTGAAAGCGTTTAATATCAAGTTTAATGCAGAAGATATACTCGCTCTTGATGATGATGAATGCTTAGCAAAAATAAAATCTATTTTACAAAAGCAAAATGATAACGAAGACGGCGTTTTAATTTTGCTCGATGAAATGGGTAAAGCTTTAGACTATCAATCGCGTGCAAATAAAGACTTACATTTATTTCAGTCTCTCGCTGATATTGTTCAACAAGTAAAACGGCCTGTATTACTGGTTGGCTTTTTACATCAAGCATTCTCTGATTACGCTAAAAATAAAGACGTAAAAACACAGCAAGAATGGAGTAAAGTTCAAGGCCGATACAGAGATTTAAGTTTTAACCCTTCGATTGATGAATCTTTAGTTCTGGTTGGTGATTCAATTTTTAGAGCTCCAAAAGTAGTAAAGGCTATTGAGTCAAAGTATGAAAAGCTAGTCGAAGTTGTAAGCTCGGCGTTCGCAAATCAAAACAAAAATGTTGATGCATTAAGCAATACACTTCCTTTAGACCCAATTGTTAGCTTATTACTTGGCCCTGTTTCTCGTCGTCGTTTCTCTCAAAATGAGCGTAGTTTGTTCGGCTTTTTAGCGTCACATGAGAAATATGGATTTAGAGAGTTTTTAGAAACAGAATATAGCGAACTTAATGAAGCGCTAAGTTTGTACCGCCCTGAAATGTATTGGGACTATTTACACCATAATTTACACCATTTAATTGTTACTTCACAAGATAGTAAAGCATGGCTAGAGGGTTGCGATGCAATTTATAGAGCTGAACAAAAAGGTGGCGAACTACATACAGCCATTACGAAACTAATTGCTCTATTAACTATTTTTGGTTTTCATCACCAGTTACATGCTAAGCGTGATTTTATAAAAAAATATTTTATCAGTCGCGGATACGAAGCTGCTGAAATAATGCAATCTTTGATTGACTTAGAAACTTGGACAGTTGTTATTTATCGCCAAAAACACGATGCTTTATTTGTGTTCCAAGGTAGTGACATTGATATAAATAGCCTAATTAACGAACGTATTGAAGCTATAAGTTATGGTGTGGATTGGACTGAAATATGTGATATTCCGCAAAATATATTAGCAACTGCACATTACCATAAAACCGGTACTATGCGCTGGGCAACAACAAAGCTGATAAACAAATACGATGCTGCTCTTATCAAGCCATTTGTTACCCAACCTAAAACAGGTGAAGCATTTGCTACGTTTATTTTATGTGTAAATGAAGATATTGCTAAGGCACTTAAACCTCATGAAGAAGCAATGCCTTTCAGTATTGTTGGAAAGTTTGCAGACTTTTCAAACCTTAAAAATGCAGCTATTGAGTTAATAGCTTTAAAACAAATACTCAAAGACGAGAAAAAAATAGCGCATGACCTAATTGCAAAAAATGAGCTAGAGAACCGTATTAAATTTGCACAGACAAATGTAGATCATGAGCTGCAGTATGTTTATAAAAATGCTGACTGGTTCCACTGTGGTAAAAAGTTAGAAACGGCACCTTTAACATCTATCGCCTCAAAAATTGCAAATGAGTTATTTAAAGAATCACCAGTAGTAATAAACGAGTTAGTAAACCGTTCAAAGCCTTCTGGTAGTGCAAACAGTGCTATTCGTAAGTTAATGAATGCCATGTTTGAAAAAGGCGATGAAAAAGATCTTGGTTTTGATGAAAAAGCCTTTCCACCTGAAAAAGGTCTTTATCTTTCTTGCTTAAAGAGCAAAGGCTGGCACTGTGAAACTTCAGAGGGTTTTTTATTCCCAAGTGAGTGGAGTAAGGAATCGCAAAAAGCGAACCCTGAAATGCATGAGTTATTTAAAAGCGGCTTTGATTTTATAAAAAACAACTCCAAAAACAAACAAGTCACTTTAGCTGAACTTTATGATTTTTGGATGCTGCCTCCCTTTGGGTTAACAGCGGGTTTATGTCGTATCTATGGCTTAGCTTTATTAAAATCACTCGAAGGACAAGTTGCTTTTTATGATTGGGACTCAACCAACCAGTTTATTTTTATACCAGAGTTAGATGAAGAGTTAGTTAATAAAATTTATAAGCATCCGAATGAAGCTGGTGTTCGATATTTTGAAATATCTGAAATACAGAGCCACTTGCTAGATAACTTAGCAAAAGCAACACTTGGCGAAGTTAAAAATGACGCTGCAATATTAAACATAGCTAAGCATATTGTGGGGATAGTTCATAAATTACCAACATGGGTAAAAAAAACCAGCGGTGAAAGTTTCACAGGTGATGAAGGTAATGGCTTAACAAAACAAGCCCGTGATTTCAGAAATAAAGTTATTGCTGCCAACGACCCTTATAAGCTTATTTTAGATGATTTACCTGCGGTATTTGGCTTTAAAGAAGACGACATTGAAGTCGAAGAAAAACTGGGCCAATACCTTAAAACTGCGATCGAAGATTTAAGTGCTCAGCACGATATTTTACTAACCGGTTTTAAGCAGATTATTATTCAAATGCTAGGTGAAGATTTTAATCAGGCATTAAAGGAACGATGTAATTTTGTTGAAAAAGTTGCAAAGCGCCCTAATGTGAAAGAACTTGCTAAACGTATTTCACAGCATATAGATGGTAAAACTAAGTTTGAGTTTATTATTAATTTAGCTGCAGGAACACCAGAACGTAATTGGACTGATAAACACCTCCGTAACGGTTTAGATGAACTACAAAACTTATGTGTACAGTTTAGACGCATTGAATCATTTGGTAATATTCAAACTCGAGGTAACTCCAAGCCATTGGCATTTATCACTACGGACAATGATGGTAATCACCAAGAGTTTGGGAGTTTCATTAGACATGATCTTAACAGTGATAAAGAAGTAAAAAATGCAGTTGATCGCATCCAAACTTCCATTGCTGCAATGCCTAAAGAAAAGCAGCTTGCTGCACTTACAAACCTATTAACTAATTTGATGGATCAAACAGAAGCTGAGGTACCAGATGACGGAAAAAGTTAAACATGTTTTAGGCCTCTCAGGCGGTAAAGACAGTAGTGCTTTAGCGCTATTTGTTAAAGAAACTTATCCAGAGTTAGATGTTGAGTACTTTTTTACTGATACAGGCTATGAGCTTCCAGAAACAAATGAATTTATTGACCAACTTGAAGAAAAGTTAGGATATATTCATCGCTTAAATGCCCGCTCTTTAAATAATATAGAGGGGCGTGGCGAGAAAGATTTTGCCCATTTATTAAAAGAACATGGTAATTACTTACCTTCTCAACGTGATCGTTGGTGTACTGTTCAGATGAAGTTAAAACCATTTGAACAGTGGTTAGATAGCTTTATTAAAGATGGTTACAAAATAAAGAACTATGTTGGCATAAGAGCAGATGAACCTGAACGTGTTGGCTACATGACAATTGAAAAACCAATCGAATCAGTTTTTCCATTTAGGGAGCATGGCATAGTAAGAAGTGATATAGAGAATATATTACAGCGAAACGGTTTAGAACTGCCGGAATATTACAAATGGCGCTCTCGCTCTGGATGTACATTTTGTTTTTATCAGAGAAAGATTGAATGGGTTAAGCTTATGGAAAAGCACCCTGACTTGTTTGAAGAAGCAAAAGCTTTTGAAAAAGGCGATGACAATAATACGACCGTTGGTGAACGTTTTTACTGGATGGGACAAGGTCAGCCATTAGAAACATTAGAAGACCCTGCAGTACAAAAACGTATTATTGAAAATCACGAGAAAAAAGTTGCTCGCTTTAACAAGAAAAAACGCCGTAATGCGCTGTTAGGTGACTTTGAAGGTTATTGTGAGTTTAACGAGCTAGATGATATTTATGACGAAGCAGAAGGCGGTGGAGCCTGTGTGACATGTTATAAATAATACGAAGCGGCTAAATAGCCGCTTTTTTTATAGCTTGAACTAAAAAATCAATGTCTTTACAAGTGATTTCATGAGTAAAGCTAATTCTAAACGTATGCTCTGCCTGTTCCCTAGATAAGCCTAAAGCAGTTAAAACATGTGAAGCTTCTATTTCTTTCGAAGAACAAGCTGAGCCTTGAGCAAGGCACAATGTATTTTCATTTTCACGTACTAAAACACTTACATTAGTTTTCGGTAAAGATAGTGAGAAAATATGAGGTAATAAACTGCCTTGACCATTTACAACATGTTCGATTTTATTTTCATTTAACTTTTTTAAGAAATAAGATTTTGGATCTTCACTCTTAAAATAACTATACGCCTCTTGAAACACTTCAACTGCTTTGCCAAAACCAATAATTAGTGGCGCTGCGACTGTTCCACCTCGCAAACCATCTTCTTGTCCTGCTCCATGTATAACAGGTAATAAGTTTCGTTTTCTAAGGTCGCGAATGTAAACAGCACCAATTCCTTTAGGTCCACCAACTTTGTGCGCAGAGAATGACATTACATCAACATTCATATCATCTACATCTATCTCAGTTTTACAAAAGCTTTGAGCTGCATCTGAGTGAAATAAAATACCTTTTGAAAAGCAAAGCTCGCCAATTTCGCTGATCGGGTTAATTGTCCCTAGCTCATTATTAACATGCATTATAGATACGAGAGCCGTATCCTCTCTTACAGCAGCTTTAACATTCTCAGCTTTAATAACGCCATTCTCATCAGGGTCAACAAGCGTAATCTCATACCCTAAATTTTGAAAGTAGTCGCATATAGCAAAAATGCATTTGTGTTCAATTGAAGAGATCACTATGTGTTTTTTGTTCCTGAGGGTTTCATCACCTAATAACATACTTTTAAAAGCTACATTATTAGATTCAGTGGCACCGCTAGTGAACACAATCTCGCTAGGAAAGGCTCCTATTTCATCTGCTAAGAGCTCTCTTACTTCATTGACCTTGGCTAATGCAGATTCGCCTAAGAAGTGGCTAGAAGCAGAGTTGGCATAGCAGCTCTCAAATGCATTCATCAGTGATTTTTTGACTTCAGGTAAAATTGGATATGAGGCAGCTGTATCGAGGTATATCATTAAATTAATCCTTCATTTGAGGGTTTAAGAATAACACAAAGAGATAAGGCCTTAACCCCTTTAACAGTATACTTTTAAAATAATGCGAAGACCCGCTACAACTCCCCCGTGATCACACCCGAGAGCTATAAATTGATGAGTAATCACTTGCATGGATGCAAGTTAAGCCGTGACTTCGCCAGGGACGGCGAATACACGGCGATTACGTTCACATCAATTTATAGCTTGAGGACACAGTGTGATCCTCGGGTGCGCCGAGAGAGTCCAGAGAGAGGTCGGCGGCAGCCTCTCTCTGGTTGCCATCGCCAACGCGATAATTAAACACTTACCTTAATCCACACTAAAAACATGGCTGTTATTTACCCTGCAGTGTAACGGCTTGAATAAACGTTTATTTAAGCCGTTATAAGCTTACCAAGCGTTTTAAAGGTTACATTACGTGCAATCGCTTTAGCTGCTGGCCTTTTAATAACAACTACCTAACCCTGTTTATATTTACAACTTGGTTTATACTAAAGTGTTGTAATTTTTTAGAGTAATAAAATGCTTAAAGTCGCTTTTGTTGTATTACTAATCTTTAGCTGTAGCGTATTTGCCTGTAACAAAACACTTAAGGTGGGTACTAATGAACGCAACTGGCCGCCTTATGTGGTGGCAGTAAAAAACAATTTAACAGGCGTTGAAATTGACGTGTTGAACACGATTTTTAACGGCTCATCTTTTTGTTTAAAATTTATGTTGCTGCCTACCTCATCGCGCGCTTTTGAAGAATTAAAAGAAGGCCGTATTGATGTTATTTTTGCCGCCAGTAAAACATCAGCAAGAGCTGATTTTACCTATTTTAGCGATGCCTATCGTGATGAAGTAGTTCGCCTGTATAAATACACCGAATCGCCTGATTTAAATAACATTAGCGATATTTTTTATAAAGATTTAACCTTGGCGGTTAACCGTGGCAGTTATTATGGCGTTGCGTTTGAGCTGTTTAAACAAAACTACCCCGCTAACGTTATTATGATGCCTACAGCCGAAAAACGTTTTGCAATGCTCAATAAAAATAGAGTTGATTACGCAATTGAAGACGAACTAGCAGCGCAATATTTTATAAACCAATACCCAGCAATAGAAGCGGTTACTAATATGGCGGCCATCAATAAGAGTTCTACTCATTTAATGCTAAGTAAAAAAACCATTAGCCAAGTAGAGTTACAAGCTATAAATGAGTTAATTAAGCCAAATAAATCCGCTATACAAGCCATTTACCCACATTACTAAACGCTTAGATTTCGCAACATTTAAAAGCTGCGCTTTTCGCGCGAGCAAACTCTGCGACTACAATCACAAGCCGGATTATAAACTCCCGCCTACATTCATAAACACTAAGAGTGTAATAGGTGTTAGGTTTTAGGACAGTGACAGAGATTACTAGTTATTAGGCTGTTTGCACAAGCACGTAACTCGTATCCAGTAGCAGCGATTTTATATCGCGTCAGATTAAGCCTAAATAAATATTTACCACCGAGAACACAGAGTTCACAGAGAAATGCTTAAAAAATACCGTTCCACCTCTGTGTAGCGCAAAGCGCCTCAAGAACCTCTGTGGTGCAAAATTGTTTTTAAATTAAAAGCGCGAGGTAAACTCCCGCCTACCGATATGATTAACGTTGACGGTTATCGTAGACGGGCTTTATGCCGCGCAAGGTCATTATTCACAAAGAGGGCGAAGAGACGCTGCGCTGAAAAGAGAAGGCGCTGGGTGCTAGGTTATGCCCGTAGCCCACTACCCGCCGCCCGAGAACTTTACCTTTCCCCTTTAACCTCAATCAGCTTGCTAATTCGGCCATCGCTTTTTGGCTAAACAAGTGCATAGTTACATAATGTCGTTTTTTAATAATCGTCTTCACAATTTCTTGATCTATATTCAAATAATCATGCACAAGCGCGTTGCGTAAACCAATTATTTTACGCCATGAAAGCAACTCATTATCGGTTAAAACACCGAGTTGCGTTAGTTCACTAAATGTTTGGTAGGCATTACTGCTTGTCGTGTTTTTATACTTTTTAAGCCAGTGCTTAGATAAACCAATACACACTTCTGTCATTAACTGCAACAAACGCTCTGCAGCACGGTAATCTCGACTATTAAGCTGCTCTACTTGGCTTAATTCGTCGAGCTCTTGCATATATTCCTCGATATGACGTGTTACTTCGCTTATATAAAGTGAGATCCCTATATCAGTCATGTTTGCTCGCTATTGTTTCAAACTCAAATTGGCTATAAATACGCTGTTGTTCTTTCATTGCTCTAAGGCTATTTTTACTTAAAATTATACGCCCGTATTCTACTACATTGAAGGCAAGGTAACTGGGGATTAAGTTTATATCAACGATTGAAATAAGCTGTTCGTTTAGGCTAAGCGCATTGCTGATTTCTAGCTCGAGTTCTTTTGGCCTGAGTCGTTTATCAAACGAGCTAAGATCAAAATTTTTAAAAGCGATAGCAAGATCAATATCACTATGAGGTTGTGCTGTACCTTTGGCGTGAGAGCCATACAACCAAACCACTTCAATGTCGCTATTTTTCTGCAAGTAATTAACTATTTGTTGAAAAATATTATTGCTCAAAATAAAAAACCATTAGTAAAAACTAAGATAATCATAACTTATCTGTTTTATACTGAACACTAAAACCGATAATGTACTTTTATTCACGTAACTTAATTTTAAGTGATGTATTCACCAAAGAAGCGCTAGGTAAAAGGCGCTAGCTTCTGGGGAAGTAGCTAGGTGCTAAGTTATGCCCATAGCCCAAAACCCGCCGCCCGAGAACTTTTACCTTTCCCCTTTAATCACTTTCTCTGTGTACTCTGCGAACTCTGTGGTGAATAGGTTTTTATTTATTTTATTCACCACAGAGGTTAAAGGGCGCTGCGCGCTGAAAGAGGAAATAAAAAAGCCAAATATTATTATGTAGCAGCGATTTTATATCGCGTCAGATTTAGGTCATTAAGCATAGAGACGCTGAAAGAGAAGGCCAAAGGCGCTAGGCAGTGTTCGCTACTCGTCGCTCGAAGCCCGCCGCTCGTAACCTTTAATCACTTTCTCTGTGCACTCTGCGAACTCTGTGGTGAATAGGTTTTAATTTATTTTATTCACCACAGAGGTTAAAGGCGCTAGGCTGTGCTCGCTACTCGTCGCTCGAAGCCCGCCGCTCGTAACCTTTAATTTCAATCTTCCACTTTTTTAGATCTTTTTGCGTAACCAAAACAAGCTGCCTTCGGTGGCTATCCACGCTTGTTTACCAAGTGAATTTAGGTATATCCCTACTTCTTCTTTACTGCCTGGGCTGTAAAAATCAAAGTCGTCACTTTTTAGTTTTTCTTGCCCAGTAAGTAGCTTTATAAAGTGTTTATTAAGCTGTTTAAGTTGCTTTTTGTATTGCTTGGCTTGGCTAGAGTCACCATTTTTATGAAATTCACTCAAGGCGCGGCTTGCTGTGGCATGGAGCTCTTCGCTGTCGAAGTCAGCTAAAAACGCATCTAGCTTTTGCCACTGGCCTTTAATTATGTAGCAGTTCATTAGCCAATGTCGATTCGCTTGATTATCCATGGGGTTTAATTGCAACAGTGTTTCAAATTCATCAATGGCAAGTTGTATATTGCCTTGTAGTGCGTTAATTTGTGCTCGGTGCGACCGTAGCATCATATAAGGGCGTGTTTCGTGGATCAGCCAAAAGTGGCCTTGGTTTTGTGCTATGTATTGCTCTGTAATAAAACCCTCAAACAGTTCAAGTAACGCTTCTATCGGTTCAAACGCGCTGGGGGTAAAGTCGCTAAGGATTGCTTCCATTAATTGATCAATCACTTCGTCGTCAATCATTTTGCCAGCAGCAAAGTCATTGCTGTGCTGTTGGTGTGCAAACTCTTCTAAAAATTGTTCGTTAAACGCGGCTTCGTCTTCATCGCTCCAGCGGGTGTTTTCAATAAAACGAATGTTGTAAAGCGCGTCGGCTACAAAGTAGATGTAATTCTTTTTAAATGATTGCGCTAAGCCCTGGTTGCTAGCAAATTTTTTCACTGCAGCTTGCTCAGAGCTAAAGGCACTAAGTACTTCATTCAAACTTGCTAGCACCTCTTTTTGGTGTTTGTTTAGGCTGCGTTTATCAATAAACTTAAGTGCCTGTAATGCCCCTTTACAGTAGTTTGGTAATGGCATATTAGCTTTGAGTGAATCGCGGTAATCGGTTTTCGATAAGCTGCATTTAGTGGGCATTTTAAAGTCTTCGCTCATCACTTTTTGCATGCTGTTATTGTAATTTTCCATCAGGCTTTCGAGGTACTTTAACTCAGCGTCTGTTGTAAAATTAATCTCACCTAGTAGGTCTGGCTGCCATTGGCTGGGCATTATTATGTCGGGCAGTAAGCCTAATCCTAAAAAGTAACCCTGAATAAAGTAATAATCTGGCTGTTTTACACTTAGCTTACTAAGTTTTATAACTTCGCTACGAATTTTTGCGGGCGACATAACTCACTCTTTTTGATATTTTTTATTACAATAAAGCCGTACTTAAAAACAATCAAGTGAGTTAACGTTTAAATAGGCTAGCCTTTAGTATACTTGGCCTGTATAATTTGCCGCCATATTTACACCTATTGCCTGGTCTATTTTCGCACCTGCTGCGCCCATAACCCTGTCAGTATTTTTCTAGGACACCTTTTTTTGATCTCCACCGCAAATATTACGATGCAGTTTGGCGCAGAGCCGTTGTTTGAAAACATTTCAGCTAAATTTGGTAACGGTAACCGTTACGGTTTAATTGGCGCTAACGGCTGCGGCAAGTCGACATTTATGAAAATTTTAAGCGGTGCGCTTACGCCTAGTGCAGGTAATGTGTCTATTACGCCGGGGCTAAAATTAGGTAACCTAAGCCAAGATCAGTTTGCGTTTGAACAATACAGCGTAGTTGACGCGGTAATTATGGGCGACGTTGAGCTTTGGAAAGTAAAACAAGAGCGCGACCGTATTTATTCATTGCCTGAAATGAGCGAAGAAGACGGCATGAAAGTGGCAGAGCTTGAAAGCATCTTTGCTGAAATGGACGGTTACACCGCAGAAAGTCGCGCAGAAGAAATACTACTTGATGCGGGTATCGATAAAGAATTTCATTATGGTTTAATGGCAAACGTAGCCCCTGGTTGGAAATTGCGTGTGCTGTTAGCACAGGCGCTATTTGCAAATCCTGATATTTTGCTACTTGATGAGCCAACTAATAACTTGGATATTCATACTATTACGTGGCTTGCGAATGAGCTTAACCAACGTAAATGTACCATGATTATTATTTCCCATGACCGTCACTTTTTAAACTCGGTATGTACGCACATGGCCGATATTGATTACGGCGAGCTGCGTATTTACCCAGGTAACTACGAAAAGTACCTTGAAGCCTCAGGCTTGCAACGCGAACAGTTATTAGCTGAAAACGCGAAAAAAAGCGCTGAAATAGACGAGCTGCAAGACTTTGTTAACCGTTTTGGTGCTAATGCCTCTAAAGCAAAACAAGCCAGCTCGCGCGCTAAAAAAATGGATAAAATTAAGCTTGATGAAGTTAAAGCATCAAGTCGTATGAGCCCGTCACTGAGCTTTGATGAGGGCAAAAAAATGTATCGCCAAGCGCTTGAGCTAACCAAGCTTGGCCATGGGTTTGACGGTGAAACGTTATTTACCGGCGGCGACTTATTGCTTGAAGCGGGTGCAAAGCTTGCGGTAATTGGCGAAAACGGTGTGGGTAAAACCACCTTCTTACGCTGTTTAGTTAACGAGCTTAAAAGCAACGAAGGCGAAGTTAAATGGTCAGAAAACGCGACCTTTGGTTACTGCCCACAAGACAGCAGCAAAGACTTTGATAACGATTTAACCTTGTTTGATTGGATGTCGCAATGGCGCACCGCTAAGCACAACGATTTAATGGTTCGTGGTATGTTAGGGCGTTTATTGTTTACCGCAGACGATTCAAATAAAAAAGCGCGTAACTGTTCAGGTGGTGAGAAAAACCGTTTGTTATTCGGTAAGTTAATGATGCAAGACGTTAACGTACTAATAATGGATGAACCAACAAACCACATGGATATGGAAGCCATTGAAGCGCTTAACAATGCCCTAAAAGATTTTAAAGGCACGCTTATTTTTGTAAGCCATGACCGTGAGTTTGTATCGTCACTAGCAACGCGTATTGTTGATATTAAAGACAAGCAAGTGATTGACTTTCAAGGTACGTTTGACGAATACCTGGCAAGCTGCGAAGAAAATAAAGTAGCTTAAGAGCTAGGTTAAAGGTTAAAGGTTAAAGGTTAAAGAAATAGCCTAAACCATTTAAAAGCGGTGCTTGTTTAAGCGCCGTTTTTTTGTGCCTGGGGG
>NZ_BADW01000060.1:0-17840 GCF_000241165.1 Pseudoalteromonas sp. BSi20439 | reverse complement strand
GGTTAAGGCTTGAAGCTGGTGAAAAGCTTCTTGAATTACTAGATGAATATGTAGAGTCTCTAGAATTAACCCAAGAAAAAACAGTTGAGTTTCTGAATTGGATGAATACAAATGCTACCAAGTTCATTACTGATCCAGAGGAGGCCAATAGAATTTCTCAAGATTATATGTCTACAGAGTTAAGTGGTGAGGGTAAAAGGCTTATTGAATTACAAAAACTCATCTTTTTGGAAATGCGGAATGAATTGGGCATCGTATAACAAACGATTGAAGATCATAAAAACAAGACCGGTTTTTACCCCTTAATCGGGTGTTAGCATTAAGGAGTCAACTTGGATAGTCTATTGAAAATAACATCGCTACTTAATTTTTTAATTTATACCGTTGTGGCGATCTTTATTCTGATATCTCAGGGTGAATTTTATGAAAACCATTATTGGTTTTTAATTGCTTTTTTGGGTGTTTCTATAGCAGCGTCAAACTTAAAGCCCGTTAATGATGTACTTGTTGGTATTCTATTCTCAGGGCTTACAGCTAATCTCTTATTAGTTGCCTCGATATCAACAGGTATAAAAATCAATAGTGCTACATTTTTGATTTTTTTCGGGTACTTATGCGCAGGCTGCTTTTCTGTATGGTTCTTTATCGCACGGAATAAGTATCAGAGTTTTAATGCTAACAAGTGACTATGGTGCTCAATGTCCTCTCATAGCACACAGGCATACTTCGGCAAAGAGCGATGAACGATCATTCAGGTGAGTCGTTTTTAACTTAGTAAGAATAAAAAGAAACCCTCCCTTTTTTACATAGCGAAATAACCTGCATTAAGCATAAAATTTATAGCTGGTAATAACTTACACTATTTGTTATTAATATAAGTTAATAAAATAAGGGCATTTTCACGCTGGAATGTGTTAACTGATAAAGCGGTTGTATGTACAAGGAGTTATGGTGAAGAAACTCTTCAAATATCTAGGTTTTGGAATTTTAAGTGTTGTTATATTTTTCATTGGTATTGGAGTTGTTGCATCCATAAATACTGTTGATAAAGAGGCTGTCTTTGAGCCTTTTATTGTAAAGGCAATCCCTAAACGTGGGAAGTAACTCCTTTTAAAGAGCTAATGTCTGAGCAAGGTTACACTAGTGCAACTTCAGAGCAATGGGGGTTGTACGTAAAAAAGGTTGCTACATTAGGTGTATTTCAATCAGTCGGTAAAGCAGAGTTGCAAAATTGGAAAACGTTATCTCCAGTTGGTAGCTCAAGTGTTACATATGCTGTTTATCAGGTACCTGTAACCTTTGATACAGGATTAGCTCATATTCAATTAGGTTTGCAGTCATCTGACGGTAAAGTTGAAATAAATAGTATAAAGTTTTTATCTGATTTGTTAATGCAATAGTACATATAACAAGGCCATAAATTATTGAATGCATAATAGTTGGTTTTGTTTCGTGTTGCTGCACACTTTAGTAAACTTAGCCACTAGTTGTACATTTTATTTAGCTATATTTTTAGGGGTAGTCTTTGAAGTACATAACTATATTTTTAGTCCTTTTACTGGTTGGTTGAAATAGTACTAATGAAGCGGCAAATTCAAGTACTGTGTATACCAATACACAAACAGATTCACCTGCTAAATGGGTTGTGAAGATTGAACCAAAATATCCTGAAGATGCAGCTAAAAATAGCGTAGAGGGCTACTTAAAATTCAAAGCAATAGTGAATGAAGTTGGTGCGTTAGAAAGAGTTGAAGTAATTGAATCTGTCCCAAAAGGTGTATTTGAAAAGGAAGGTTTACGGGCTTTAAAGCTATGGAGATTTAAGCCTGCGTTATTAAGTGGTAGGCTGGTTAAGGTTGAGTACACTAACACTCTTGAGTGGAAGTTATAATGTCTCTAGGTATGAGCATATCATGGAGATCTAAGCAACCTAAACAAAAACGATGTGATAGGTGTGAGCTGTATTATTCTGAGTTTTTGGATAAATGTACGCATTGTTCCGATTTAAACGAAGCACAATTACTTATGCTTAAGGCTAAACATCAAGAATCTCTTAAACACAATGCTAAGCTTGGTAAATACTTATTTATAGCTGCTGTAGTAATTGGTGCATTACTTTTTGTTAGTTTTTTATGGTAGCGTTGGGGTTTTCCTTAAGTGGAGTAGGGTAAGTTAACAGAGAAGAACCTCAAATACATTCAACCTAAAAATTTATATCCATCCGGTAACTTTCAAATTAATCAAACTGAACTACCCGCCCACGTAACAATTTTTGTTATTTAATTAAACCTATCACTCCTTCATTAACTAAATGGGTCTGTGCTTCATTGGTATAGGGTTTAAACTTTTTCCAGCGGCCTATGGCCTTGTTGTTAAGCGGTTGGCGCACTTGCATTTTGCTAGCGGTTGATACCGGTGCGGTGTTTAAATGAAAATCAAGGCACTGCGGTTGCCAGTCTAAGTCGCAATAGCTCACTAACTCTTTTATTTTTTGCTCTGGTCCGGCGATGAGTTCTTCGTATTTTACTAGTTTAATATTGCTGTGCAGTTTGCTGAAGTGCTGCATCAGTTTATAAAAGCGGCTGTAAAATTTAGCGGTGTCGAGTAAGTCTAAGGAGTAAGCATAATATGGGTTGTTAATGGTAAATAGCTGACGATAGTTACCAATGCAGGTGTCCATGGGGTCGCGAAGTAGGCAAATTATTTTGGCGTTTGGCAGTGCTTTGGTAATTAAATCGATATAAAAAAAGTTAAACGGTAGTTTATCAATAAAGTGTTTATGGCTGCCGGTTACAACACGGGTAGCTTCAAGGTAAGTGCTGCCAAGTTTTGCAAAATCAAGCTGGTAAGCTTGGCTTAAAGTGTCTATATCGAGTACTTGAGGCGTGGGTGTTTGGCTGAGTTTTTTTACACTTAGGCCAAAGTCTTGCAGTTCGCCTGCTGATTGTACGTCGCTGTGGCTTGATAAAATGCGCTCAACTAATGTGGTGCCAGAGCGCGGCATGCCTAATACAAAAATTGGCTCACTGCTTTGGTTGCCAGCTGTTTGTTGGTTTTTGTACTTATCACTGAGCTGTTTAATATGTGCAAATAAAGCCTCAGACGCTTGGTTATCAAACGCCTTATTAGCGAGTTTTGCTGCTTTACCATGTTGTAACGCGGCAAAGGCTGCTGAAAATTCTCCTAGGTCTTGATATTCTTTTGCGAGCGCATGACCTATATGCAGTTTAGCGTCGGGATGATTGACCTGTTCAAATACATTTTTTAATCGCGCTATGTGGTTATTATGTTCGGTGACTTTAGTTAAATCGGCTAAGGCAAAATGACTTTGATGATGAAGCGGGTTCAGTGCAATGGCATTTTCAAACGCTTGCTGTGCTTTATCAAACTGGCCTAAAAACTTAGCGCATACTCCATAGTTATAATAAAACTGCGGTTGGCTGCTGTTACTTGCCGCAGCTAAATTTAACGCGCATTTAAAATAGTCAGCAGCATGCTGATGTAAACCTGCTTGCGTGAGCGCGACGCCTAATGTATCGGCATCAAGTGCTTTACTAATATGTATAATCTTAACGCTGAGGGCGGTGTTTTTTGCTTTTTGTAAGTCGCCCGTAAGAGCGTAGCACTTGGCAAGTTGCGCAGTATATTCAATAGACTGGGTAAAGCTTAATGCTTTTTCAATTAGCTTTATCGCTTTGTAAATTTGGCCAACCTGCAAATTAACCATGGCGAGTAAAAAGTAGCCATCAGCAAAGTCAGGCTGCAGTGTCACTAGCTCTACCAGTGCTTTATGCGCTTGCTGAATGTTGCCTTGGTTTAGATTGTTTATAGCGCTTTGGTGTAGTTGCTTTAAGTTTGGCTGCATGAATACTCTTATAAATAATGTACTTACAAAATCAAAAGGCTCAAAATTAATTTGAGCCTTTTGATTGTACTTAAACTTATCGCTTAATTATATTCCCAACGTATCGTTTAATTATATTTCAAACTTATAGTTAAATTTAATGCCAACAGTAAGCGGGCGATTAATATAGTAACCATAGTTACGTTGTATGTCTGCGCCATTCGCTGTTGTAATATCCGCATCTGAGCGACGAACAGAAGTAACCGCATATTTATTAAATAGGTTATCTACATATAAAGTAGTCGACCATGCATCGGCGGTTAATTTAGCTGAAATATTACTTAAGCTATAACCCGGGAGTGCTTCACCGTTGTCACGTAGGCCTACTTTTGAAATTACATCACTTTGTGCGGTTAAACCATAGTTAATATCAAGGGTTTTGTCGTTAAATACTTCTGTTTGGTAGTTAATCCCCATAGAGAACTGGTGCTCAGGTGAGCCCGGTAAACGGTCGCCATCTTTTGCGCCATCAGTGCCATCGGCATTAAATAAATACGGAGCGTCTGAGGTTAGTTCTGCTTTTGTATAGGCATAAGTTGCATAGGCAGTAAACGAGTCTGATAAAATTGCACGCGTGGCAATTTCAATCCCTTTCGCATTTGCGCTACCAGCATTTGATAAATACGGTAATTGGCCTACTGTTGTTGCACCGGCAATTTGTGCGTTATCCCAATCTACATTAAATAGTGCAGCATTAAAGTGTAGCTGGCTTCTCATCCAGGTACTTTTAAAGCCTAGCTCATAGTTGGTGGTTGTATCGGCATCGTATAGCATTTCATCTGGTGTACCACAGCCTGTTTGTTGGTCCTCAGGTAGAGGTGTTGGGCAAGGCACTAAGCCATTTGAGCCACCAATTCTAAAGCCTTCACTAATGGTTGCATACGCCATTACTGAATCTGTAAATTGGTATTTAGCATTAAATTTGAACAGATTACCGTTGTCACCGGCTTCGTTTTCTTCAAAGTTAACTGAAATTGCATCAGGTGCAGCACCTTCATACAAGGTATTTGCTAATGGGAAATCAAAAGCCGCTTTTGATTCTACGTCGTATTCGTAAAAGCGCGCGCCAATGGTAATGTCGAATTTATCGGTTACTTGGTAACCCACTTCACCAAAAAGTGCAGACTCAGTGACTTTGCTGCCAGTAATTTCTAAATACTCTAAAGAGTCTGGTCTTAGCTGTGCGCCACCAAAATTATCAACTGCGAACTGATCAAAGCCTGGCGTAAACTCTCTGCTTGATGCATCAGTGTCGGTTTTGTTGTAAAAACCACCAACAATCCAGCTTAGGTCGCTATCGCTTTGTGAGACCAAACGTAGCTCTTGAGTGAAGGTATCGACTTCGTCTAATTCACGAGTAAACGCTGAAAACGAAGGAAACTCTTCGTAGCCATAGTCTAAACGAATTAAAAGATCAGTTTGGTCGCGTTGACCATCGGCTTCAAAGTGTGAAATACCGGTAGCTGATACCAGTTCGGCAAAACCTAAGTCGGCTTTAAGTTCGAGGCTCAGTAATTGATCTTCTTTTTCCCGTGGCTCTTCAAAACGGTACGCTGACTCGTATTTGCCGATACGATCATTTAAACCATTATTTTCGTTAAGGCTATTGTGATGAACAATTGAGCGGCCTTCGGTGTCTTGCTTTTGATAGAAGTAGTTTAATGTGCCTTCGAATGACTCGTTTGCCTTGTAACGCAATGAAATACGCCCAGTTGTGGTGGTTTCACCGTTGGCGTCTTTTACATTTTTAAGATTACTATTAACCGCATCAAGGTTTGTCCAATCAGGGTCGGTAATCGACACACCTGGTTCACGAACGGTGTAGGCGTAGTCAATAAACCCTGGGTCTTCATAAATATTTAAACTGGTACGTACCGCCAGTTTGTCTTCAATCAATGGTAAATTGAAGATAAAACCAGTTTCGCCACCGACCGAATCACTTTCTTGAGTTTGAAAAACATCACCAAATACTTCACCTGATATAAAATCAAGCTCTGGCTCTTTAAGCATGTAACGAATAGCGCCACCCAATGTGCCTGCGCCATACAATGTGCCTTGCGGTCCAATAAGTACTTCCACTCGTTCTACATCAACAAGGCGCATATCTACCGATACTGGAATTTCGTTAATGTAAGTGGCTACCGTGCCGCCATCTGATGAAGGGCCTGATGAATTTGTATTTAATCCACGCACAATAATAGGCGAGCCAGAGCGACCACCTTGATCAGTAATTGTTAAACCTGGCACCCAACGCGCTACATCGGCTAATTCGCTGATATTTTGGTCTTTCATTACATCGGCATCAAGCGCAGTAATGTTAAGAGGCGCAGCCTGAATAGAGCCACTTCGGCGTGTTGCTGTAACCTCAATAACTTCAAGCGATTTATTTTTTTCAATAATTTGCTCTTGTGCTGTTGCATTATCGCTAAATAATACACCGCTCAGTGCGCTTGATACAGCCAAGGTTAACAGGCTTGGTTTAAACATAAAAATTGATCCCAGTTAGATTGAGTACGTTAATAAATGAGCGCTAATAATATCAGGGAGTTTTGTTGATGGAAATAAAAATATGAATTTTAATTCACTTTTTTAGAATAAAAATTAGGTTGCGGGTTTTTGCTTAAATTTAAAGTTTAAATAAAACAAAGTGTTTGTATAAATAATGCACACAAAAAGTTAATGCTTATTGTTATAAGTACAATAGCTAGTTATATAAAGACGTTATAATTCAAAGTTAGGTGAGGCGTAGGCTTAATTATACTAAGAGGGAGTTGTAAAATAGGAGATGAGAAGTTGCGCCATGATAGTTCATGACGCAATTAAATTATTAAACTCTAAGCAGCAGGCTGCTTTTTACCATTAGACATTGAACTGCCTACCGAGGCAATAATCACCAGTAAAATAGCCAGCCACTGCCAAATGCTTAGCAGTTCACCTAAAATAACTAAGCCAGCGAGTGCTGCAATTGCAGGTTCTAGGCTCATTACAATACTAAAACCTTGTGGCGACATATTACGTAAAGTAATCATTTCAAGAGTATAAGGCAGGGCGCTTGAAAGCACGGCGATAGCAATACCTAATGGAATAATATCCCAAGTAAATGCAGCACTTTGTGAAATGCCGCCATAAGGTACCAGCACAATGGCTGATATTGTCATGCCCATCGCAACCGTTGCGCCACCAGAGCTTTGACTGCCTGTTTTTTTACCAAATAAAATATAGCCAGCCCAACAGGCACCCGCCGCAAGTGCGAGTACTACACCGACTGGATCAAGGCTGTCTTGACCTTTCATATCAGGTAAAAGTAATAAAATACCGGCCACTGCACAGGCAACCCAAAATAAGTCACGTTTTCTGCGAGAAGAAAACAACGCGACAGCTAATGGGCCTGTAAATTCAAGCGCAACCCCAATACCTAATGGGATACGTTCTATCGCGTAATAAAATAGAATATTCATGCCGCCTAAACTTAAGCCATAAATTAATATGGGTAAGCGTTGGCTAGCAACGGGGAAGTGTTTCCACGGTTTAAAAATCAAACACAGAATAGCGGCCGAAAATCCCAAACGTAAGGCGGTTGTGCCCTCAGGCCCAACAATAGGAAAAAGCTGTTTAGCCAGTGACGCGCCTGACTGAATCGTCATCATTGCTAGCAATATGCATAAAATAGCCAGTAATAGATCTTTGGTTGATTTTTGCATGGATGTCCTTAAAGATTGCGATGAATTTTGGCGGCATGTTACCTGCTTTTGATCTCAGAGGTAAGTCAAATTTTGTGATCTTTTTAAGCTTAATTCAAAATAGCAGTGTTTAGTAAAGTGTCTCAAAGGCCAAGCGATAAAATACGCTTATCGCTTAGCCGGTAGTTTTTGTTTTATTCAGAGGATAAATCTGCTGGGTAAACAACACCAAGTTGTGCGCGTGCGGTATCAAGTACTTGCATTACATCGACAGAAAGCTGATGAGTATTAACGCTAGACTCTCCCTGATTTTGCTCAATGGTATTGATAAAGTTCTCGAGTTCGTACTTCATAAAGTGCTCGTCAAATTCCGTGCTAATAAGCTCTTTATGACCATTGTTAGCAATAAACTCTACTTTTTTAAGCTGCGACACGGCTTCAATTCTAATTCGACCTAATTCCCCCTGAATTTCAGTGATATTTTCGCCTTGTGAAATTTTCGAATAGCTGATCACCGCTTGTCTGTCGGGATAATTTAAAAGCACATCGCCTGCACCATCCACACCACTTTCAAGTAATACGCCGCTGGCGTGAACAGAGCGTGGTGCTCCCCATAATGCAATAACGAGATAAAGTGGGTAAATACCCAAATCTAGTAAGGCACCATTAGCAAATTCAGGTAAAAAAGTATTAGGGCGCTCACCATTTTTATACTTGTCGTAACGTGATGAGTACTGACTAAATTGACCAATAAACTTACGTGGTGTGCCTATTCTTTTTAAGGCAGCTTGTAAGTGCGCAAAATTAGGTAAGTGCGTTGTCATCATCGCTTCCATATAAAGGCACTGATGCTGCTTTGCCGCAGTTAAAATAGCCGCAAGTTGCTTGCTATTAGCCGCTGAGGGCTTTTCGCCTAATACGTGTTTGCCCGCTTTTAAACACTGTATTGTATATGCACTGTGCAGGCTATTTGGCGCCGCTATATAAACTACGTCTACTTGTTCATCTTGGCACACAGCATCAATAGAGGTAAAAATTTTAGCATCGGTATTTGTTGGATGATTAGCTAAAAAGCGCTCGCCGCTGCTTATTTGGCGAGAGCAAATACCGTATAAATTAAAATTGCTGAGTGTATTAGCCGCTGCCAATAACGTGTCGCTAATAAAATTAGTACCTACAATTACAAAATTCATGAATAGCCTTTGCTGTTTTTAAACAAGAGCGCAGTTTAACAATGTTTGGCTCTAAATGCGCGGGCAGAGCAATTAAACCAACGTTTAATGCTAGTACATAACGTAGCTTGCTCCTGATAACCTAAAAGCTCTGAAATTTGAGTCACCGACAATTGGTTTTGTAATAAATAGTGCTCACATAAGGCGCGGCGAGTGGCGTCTTTGAGCTTTACAAAACTAGTATCGTGCTTTTTAAGTTCTCGGTGCAAGGTGCGAGGGTGAATATTAAGCGCAGCGGCAATAGTATTATTAGCGCTTTGAAATATCGGCAGCATAATGCGAATAAGCGCGCTTACCTGAGCAGGCAAAGATTGACTATGGGCATTATTTTCAGCTAAAAAGTTAAGTGCTGCTTGGGTTTTATGTTGCTTAGTTATGTTAAGTGTTAAATCTAAGTCTTGTTTGGCAATTAATACACCGGCGCTATTTCTATGGGTAATAACCTTACACCCAAAATGCTGATGGTAGGTCTGCTTATTTGCGCCTAGGGTATGAGGTAAAAATACACTTTGTGGCTTACAGCGACCATTACTCATATTTTTTAAGGTAGCAATGGCCAATGCAATGGTGAGCTCTATTACTTGGTTTATTGCTGGTAATGGCCTGAGATTTATAGCGAATGATAAAAACACGTGTTTATTATCATCAAGTGGATGAGTGGTTAAATTAAGCGCTGGCGTATGCAAGTGTAAATATTTTATCACCCAATCTAGCGCCTCGGCTAAATTAGTGCCTGTTTGAGCGGCTATTGCAATATGGCCCAAAATATCAAAGCTTTGCAGGCTTGCTAGTTTTAAACCAAAATTTGGACAATTTAGTGTATTCGCGCAATGCTCTAATAGCTGTGCATATGCGCGGTAAGTAAGGGTCTCTTGCTCTAGTTTATTAAAGTCCACATTAATGGCGCACTGCTGCATTATGGCAGCGAAATCTCCCCCAAGTTCTGCAATTAAATGGTCTATTCCTTGTAAAGAAGTGGCTCTAATCAAACGGCTCATAAAATATACTTTTGCGTGAGGATGTCTAAAAATAACAAGTTTTTATTCGATGTTCCATGCAAACTGGTTTTTTAATTGGAGAATAAGTATGCATATCACTACATTTGATTACATTGTTGTTGGCGCAGGCAGTGCAGGCTGCGTTATTGCATCGCGATTATCTGAAAATAAAAATGTTAGTGTGTGCTTAATTGAAGCGGGCGGCAGTGATAAAGGTGCAATGGTTCAAATGCCTGCAGGGGTTGCTGCAAGCGTGCCTTATGGCATTAATAGCTGGCATTACAATACGGTACCTCAAAAAGAACTTAATAATCGCTGCGGATTTATGCCTCGTGGCAAAGTGCTTGGCGGTTCAAGTTCCATTAATGCCATGGTTTATATTCGAGGTAATAAGCACGATTATAATAGTTGGGCTGCACTGGGCAATGAGGGCTGGGATTATGAGAGTTTATTGCCTTATTTTATTAAAGCTGAAAATAATAAAACCTTTAGTGAAAGTGATGTACACGGGGTTGATGGTCCTTTGCATGTGCAGGATTTAAGCCTGCCAAGCCCAGTAAATCAGCTGTTTTTAAACGCCTGCGAACAACAAGGTGTACCGCACAATGGCGATATAAACGCAGGGCAGCAAGTGGGTGCAAGGTTATCGCAAGTGACTCAACATCAAGGTGAGCGTTGTAGCGCGGCAAAAGCGTATATAACCCCCCATTTAAACCGAAAAAACCTAACTGTGCTTAGCAAAGTACACGTTAATAAAGTGCTTTTTTGCGATAAAACTGCAACCGGAGTCTCTGTTTCTATAAACAATAAGGCCGTTGTATTGCATGCAAAAAAAGAGGTGGTTTTAAGCGCTGGCGCAATTAACTCACCGCAAATTTTAATGCTATCGGGAGTTGGCCCTAAAGAGCAACTAAAGCAGCATAATATTGAAATAGTAAACGAGCTTTCTGGTGTTGGAGAGAACCTTCATGACCACTTAACTGTTGTGCCATTGTATAAAGCTAAATACAGTAAAGGCACATTTGGTATAAGTGCGGGTGGGGCGTTTAATATTGCAAAAGGATGCGTTGATTGGTTTGCCAAACGTGAAGGGCAGCTTACTAGTAATTTTGCAGAATCACATGCCTTTATAAAGCTATTTTCCAATTCAAAAGTACCCGACGTACAGCTTGAATTTGTAATTGGGCTGGTGGATGACCATAGCCGTAAACTGCACCTAGGCCATGGTTATAGTATTCACTGTAGTATTATGCAACCTAAAAGCCGTGGCACGATTCGATTAGCCGATGCCAACCCCTTGAGTGCACCACTTATTGATCCTAATTATTTAAGCCACCCCGATGATTTAAACGTGATGTTAGCGGGGCTTAAAAAAACACTGCAGATTATGCAAAGTGAAGCATTTGATGTAATTAGAGGTAATATGGTTTACCCGCTAGATATTAACAATAATGAGCAGCTTATTGAGTATATTAGGCAAACGGCTGAGACTGAATATCACCCTGTAGGCACTTGTAAAATGGGGCAAGATCCCATGGCGGTATTGAATAGCCATCTACAAGTACATGGCGTGAAAAATTTGCGTGTGGTTGATGCTTCAATTATGCCGCATATAATTACCGGCAACACCAATGCTGGTGTGATAGCCATTGCAGAAAAAGCGGCTGATTTAATTAAGCAAGCAATTTAAGTTGTCTTATAAAACGCTGTTAACCATTGCTGCCAGTCTTGCTCTAGTTTGATCATTTGCAGGTGTTTTTTAGCAGCAAAATGCTTGCTTTTATCCTCGTAAGCTAAAAACGGCCCTACACGACACAGCGAGCAATAATTATCGGATAAGTAAGCAGGCAAAGTTAACAAGCTAGCCAGTTCAGGTAAGGGTTTTTCACTAAATACATAGGTAATGCCGCTGGTGTCTTTAACGTGTTTATCACGGTCAACATTGCGAATTTTATAACCATTAAAGTGACTAATATCAAATGGCATTTGCCCTTGATATTGTGCGTTTAAATGGGTATTTAAACTGCCTTCAATATTCCATTCTCGATAAGGTTTAACATCTTTTGAAGTGATGAAACATAGCCCTGCACCTTGTGTATTTAAAGCAAACTCATTGGCGTATTTTATAAATTGATGCAGTAATGCGCGGTTAAGTACGTTCATGCTGGTATGGCGTGTATTGTGTTCAAATGCATCGCGACCAACAAACGCAGGAATAAGCGGAAATTGAAAAATAACCACATCAAAACTATGTAAATGCTGGCCGAGCGTTTGCCAACATTGTGGGTTGGTTACATCAAAGCTATTAAGTACTTCTACCTTTTGCGACTTTAAAGCATTGAGCGCATTGTCTGGGTATTTTTGCTCAATAGTTGATTGGTCGTCGTAAGTGGATGCCACTAACTTTTTTGGCTTAATATGACGATAAAGCGCATTTGAAAACGATAAATCGCCATCACCTACCGTAAGTATGGTCCAATCTGGATTTAAATACATATCAGCGTGAAGATGTGTTTGGGTTTTCGGGCTCATCAGTTTGCTGAGGTGTTTGATGCAATCGGTACATAGCTAAACGTGTTTTTAAACCTTCAATAGCAACCTGTTTTAAAATGAGGTTAAAGGTAATCAAAATAGCAAAAACAATATGGATAGGACCATGGGTAAATCCTGCATCAGGATCAAATATAGATAAACCAAACAATACAAACAACACAACCATTAGTATTTCAATGAGTTGATTTGAATAAAAAGAAAGACGACCTTCGCTTTTATGATCTTTTTTTATGCTTATGGCACAAAAAAAAGGGATCACTTTAATTTTAAAAGCGGCGTTTTTTTCTACAAAATTCTCACCAAGGTCAGTAAGCTGTTGGCGCAATTGGTCTATCATGGGGTGTCCTCTCAATACAGTGCGCGGATGTTACCCTATTACAGAGCAATGGTTAAGTAATGGCGTGTTATTTAGGGTAAATACTCATACCAATAATTAAGATATGACACACAAACACCACAGATGTGAGCACAAAGCGCATTTTTTGGTAATCTTTGTGATAACCCTGCCAATGAATCGACGCTTTTTCGAAAAGCAGTACCAACCAAAAACTCGCGCCTAGCCACGCAAGCATCCACTCAATCGGCAAAAATGATAAAAACGGAATAGGAATGACCGGAAGCACAGCTTTAATGGCATCGGCAAAACTTTGTTGCCCTGCATGCCATAAATTACCCGCCATAAACGCTAAAATAGCGATGCTGTAAAAACTAAAAAACTCTAAATTGACACTGTTACTGCCAAACATAAGTGGCCAACCCACACAGCCTAAAAACGGCAGTAAGCCTAAATAGCCTAGTTGAATGTGATTAACAAATTTTTCCATGGGTAAGCGCCTTAATCGAGTAGGTATTTCAACACTGCTAGTGTAACAAGGATAGATAGAGTTATCTCAAACAATTTACACAATGCTTAAACGACCATGTTATTTATGACGATCACTCATTATATTAAAATAGTGGTTTTTTAAGCGCTAAGTTAGTGATTATTCGATTATTACCTATACTGATTGTGGGAATCACTAAATGGATGATTAGTATGGCTAACAATGTCACTCGACGTAAATTTTTAAGTACATTAGCGGTCGGTGCTGCGACCTCTGCTGTCGCATTTAAAGCGCCGTATGTGTTTGCAAAAAAACCGGTTACGCTCAGAGTCATGGGCACGCATGTAACTTTACAAGAAGAGCTTAGGGTCCGTGCCATGCAAGAGCTCGGTATTAATATTGAATTTACCCCTATGGGGAGTGCGGCCGTTTTACAAAAAGCAGCCGCCGATCCCTCTTCATTTGATTTATATGAACAATGGTCTGACTCAATTAATATATTGTGGCAAGCCAATGCTATTCAACCAATTGAAGTAGAAAGACTAAAATATTGGCAGGAAATAAATCCACTAACCAAAACCGGCAAGTTAGTTCCGACAGCAAAACTAGGCGCAGGCGATGCGCCCAATAAAATTTTATATGTTCAACAAGATGGCTCACTTGGAAGCCAGGCCACTGATCAAATAAGTTTTATGCCTTATGTTCACAATGTAGATTCATTTGGCTATAACACTAATTTTATACCTAAGGGCGTGGCTTACGAGACTGAATCGTGGGGCTGGTTACTTGAGGAGAGTAATAAAGGCTATGTAGGTTTGGTAAATGCCCCCACCATAGGCATTTTTGATGCCGCATTGGCAGCCCAAGCACAAGGGCTGATGACATTTAATAATATTGCCAATATGAGTGTTGTAGAAATAGACAAATTGTTTGCAATTTTAATTAATAAAAAGCAAGCAGGGCATTTCTCAGGGTTTTGGACATCTGTTCCACAATCAGTTGAGTTTATGCTTAAAAAGCGCGTGCATATTCAAAGCATATTTTCACCGGGGGTGACTGCATGTAGAGCCCAAGGTTTACCAGTAGTTAATGCATCTCCTAAAGAAGGGTATCGAGCATGGCATGGGGTGATGTGTCTCTCTGCTAATACGGTAGGGCACGTAAAAGACGCCGCTTATGAATATATGAACTGGTGGTTATCGGGATGGCCTGGTGCATTTATTTCAAAGCAAGGTTATTACATTTCTAATCCAGAACGTAGCAAAGAAATAATTACCACCCCCGAATGGGATTATTGGTACGATGGCAAAGAAGCGACTCAACCACTAGCGGGTACCGATGGCAAAAATATAATTATGCCAGGGCAAATTCGCGATGGCGGCAGCTATGAAAAGCGCTTTTCTAATATTGCGGTGTGGAATACAGTGATGGATAACTACGATTACAGTTTAGATAAATGGTTTGAACTACTAAACGCATAAGGGAATTGAATGCTAAAACAGTTAATTGGTTCTTTATCTATTAAAGTATTATCTTCGTTGGCTATTTTTATTTTAATACAAATAATAGTTTACGTTGTTATTAATGAGCGAACCGACAAAATAGAGCAAGCCAGTAAAAATGTATTGAACATTAATGGGCTGTCAGTTGTTGTATTTGAAATTAACAAAGATATTTTACAGATTCAGCGAGATATTTCTGTTTATGGTGTGTCGGGTAGCGAGGTTATTTTTGATAAAATAAAAAGCACTCATCAAAGTATTCAAGCGCGGTTAATTGAAGCACAACAGCGAATCCAGCAACCCGAGATTAAAAATTCATTAAACGCCATGCAATCATTGGTTTTAAATTATGGCAAAAGTATCGATAGTCTTAAAAAACGATATGATGAAAAGTCTAAAATTATTGAGCAACAGCTACCAAATACCTACGAATTAGCATTGACTACCTTAGCAAGCAGGGATGGAGAAACGGCCAGGCTGGACAAGGACTTATTATTGTTTCAGCTAAAGGATCATTGGCATCATCTGTACCGCAATTCAATCCTGTTTTTAACTCAACGTGATTACGCCAAACGTAGCCAAGTAAAACAGCGGCTAAAATTAATTAAACAATTAACCAACAGTGGCGCTACAAACAAAATGATTGGCCAAAACAAGGTCGAGCAACTAAATAGTTTAACAACTAAATTCGAGTCTTTATTTGCTCAGGCCATTCAAGCCAATAGAAATTATTTAACCTTAAGCAATATTGTTATTGCCGGTGATTCGGTTGAATTTTCAGCACTTGCCAAAAAATTGCAAGAAGATGCATTGTTGTTGCTTAGTGATATTTCGCAAACCAGTCAAGAGAGCATTAATGCCGCGCAAACTGTTATTCAAGTGTCGTTATTTTTGTCTGTTACCTTGTTTATTCTTTTTGCTTTATTTTTTCACTTTCATATTATTAAAGCGATTAACAGACTCACCGTTAGTTTTAGATCATTTTTAAATGGTGATTTCTCAGCAAACATAGCTGATATTAACCGTGAAGATGAAATAGGATTTTTAGCCCAAGCAGCAAATAAATTTAGAGTGCTAAACGAGCGCCTAGTTGAAGCAAAAAAAGCGGCAGAGGAAACATCCCGAATCAAATCTGAATTTTTAGCTAATATGAGCCATGAAATACGCACTCCCATGAACGGTATTTTAGGCATGGTACAGCTAGTGAGTAATACCGAACTCGATGCTAAACAAAAGCGCATGATTGAGGTTATTAGCTCTTCAGGTAAGAGTTTATTGGTTATTCTTAATGACATTCTCGATTTAAGTAAGCTCGATGCCGATAAAATGCTACTAGAAAACAGAGAGTTTAAATTAAGTGCTTTATTGTATGAGCTGGAACAAATTTTTAAATCGCAAGCCGACCATAAAAATATAGAGTTTAAAATAGTAAAAGAAAAAGTAGATTCTGTTGATTTGGTACAAGGCGACGAAACCCGTTTAAAACAAGTGCTAATGAACTTATTGGGGAATGCATTTAAGTTTACAGAGCTTGGAACAGTAACCTTGTCTGTTGATCTAAAAGAGAAAAATAACAATGAGGTGGTGTTACTATTTAGCGTTATCGATAGTGGTATAGGTATTTCACAACACAGTATAAAAACGTTATTTGATGCTTTTACCCAAGCAGACACTTCAACAACACGTCGTTTTGGCGGTACAGGACTTGGATTAACTATTTCTAGTAAAATATTAAACTTAATGGGCAGTAATTTACAAGTAGAAAGTGAATTGGATAAGGGTTCGAGATTTTATTTTCAGCTAAGGCTTAATATTCCCATTGCAAATACAAACGTTAAACAACAAGCACAATTACCCGATGTAACTATTAAAAATAAAGATGTGCAGGTATTAATT
This sequence comes from Pseudoalteromonas sp. BSi20439, assembly GCF_000241165.1. Lineage (NCBI taxonomy): Bacteria > Pseudomonadati > Pseudomonadota > Gammaproteobacteria > Alteromonadales > Pseudoalteromonadaceae > Pseudoalteromonas > Pseudoalteromonas sp. BSi20439. Next base: position 1,251 of record NZ_BADW01000060.1, on the reverse strand, counting down.
GCCGAAGATAATCCGGTAAATCAAATCGTGCTAGAAAGCTTTTTAAAAGCAATGGGTATTAAACATATAACCGTGGCAGATAATGGTGAAATAGCGCTTGAGCTATGTACTAAACAACAATTTGATTTAATTATGATGGATATTCAAATGCCGGTAATGGGCGGGCTTTTGGCAACTAAATATATTAGGGAACTAGCCAATTACCACGATGTACCCATTATTGCCGTTACTGCAAACATCACTGAAAAAGACGAGCCTGAGTACGTGGCAGCGGGTATAACTAACACTATAAACAAGCCTATAGAATTCAATAGTTTAAAAGTTATAATTGACCAGTATAGCGAGTAAGAATAAATATCCTATGTGCTTTTATATTTTTTGGTGGTATTGGTTAGCAATACACTCAAAAATTAAAAGCGCCTTTAGGCGCTTTTAACTTTAATTAGCAATACATATTTTCAGTGGTTTATTCATTATCACCACTAAAATGCTAACTACTGGGTTGTATCTCTAAGTAGCTGTTAATCGTTGATTCGAGTTTTTTGTAGCTAGTTTGAATGAGCTCTAATTTATTCTTCATACTGCCCATGGCATTTTCACTGGCCATTACTTCTAATTCATCAAATAATTTATGCAAGTTAGCTGCACCGACATCACCCGATGAACCTTTCAAGCCATGACTTAGTTTTGATATTTGCGATAAATTATTGTTATTTATTGCATCCTCAAGTTCTTCTAGCTTCTTTGGTGTACTCTGAAGGTATAATTCACATACTTTTATAAGTAGCTCTTCATTATTTAATAACCGAGATAGCGCGTTATCTTTATCCCAATCAGGTAAACTTTGACTATCTAAAGTATCAGGGATTGGTTTATTAATTTTTTTTAGCTGATTATTTTCCAATAGAGCTTCTTTTATAAAAGTTGAAGACAACCACTTTGTAGCCGTTGCAACTAATACTTCTGCAGAGATTGGTTTAGTGATGTAATCACTCATACCTGCATCTAGGCATTTTTGCCTTTCACCCATCATTGCATTAGCAGTCATAGCGACTATGGGAATATCAATATTTTGAGGCGCTGCTTCACCAGCTCTTATTTGTTTTGCTGCATCATAACCATTCAATATAGGCATTTGGCAGTCCATAAATACACAGTGGTATTGATGATTATTGGCCACCGAGTTAACAAGTTTTTCTACTGCTTGTTGGCCATTTGACGCGGTATCTATCTCTAAAGATAAACATGACT
>NZ_BADW01000061.1:0-33503 GCF_000241165.1 Pseudoalteromonas sp. BSi20439 | reverse complement strand
ACATTTCATCGTATAGCGCCTTTTTAAAGCTTTCCCACCATGGTGGAATTGAGTTCAGTGTGCGTACCCAGTTAGTCACACCAAAAATATTGATACCTACTTTGAACTCTTCCGGTTCAAAGGCAAGCGCGGCTGCGGTCATAAAGCCGCCGTAGCTACCACCCATGATGCCGATTTTATCTGCATCGACCCAATCTAGGCTTTGTAAGTGTTTTTTACCGTAGACAATATCTTGTAGATCATCGGTGCCATGTTTTTTATCGTCTAAATGGAAAAATGTTTTACCATAGCCTGAGCTACCGCGGTTATTGACGGCAAAAATAGCATAGCCATGATTAACTAAATGTTGCTGCATTGCGCTATAACCAGTTCGGCTTTGCCCACCTGGGCCGCCATGCACCCAAATAAGTGCAGGTACTTTATTGGTGCTGCTGGCTTGTTTTGGTTTGTATAATACGCCCGGTATTTCTAAATCATCAAAACTTTTAAAGCGCACAATGGTGCTCTCTACTAAGTCGTTTTGATCTATATCTTCACTTAATGTGTTGGTAAGTTGCTTGGCTTCATTACTGCCAACTTGCCAAACAAATAAGTTGCTTGGTGAGGTATCTGAATTTAAATAAAACGCCATGGTTTTCTCATCGCTTGAGAAATTCACACCACGTAGATTTCCCGCAGGTAATTTAGGCATGGCAATTTCATCCGCTGTTTGCGTGTCTTTTACTGTGACCTTTGTGCTGGCATCAGCATTTACACCGCTTACTTGGTAACGCCCAGATTTAGAAAAGTAAATAAAGCTAACGTCCCAATTATCTTTTAGTGCAGGGCTATGTTCGCCTGTGGCTAACTCATAACGCCATACCTGTGAAAACTCTCCTTTAGCGTCTGTTGAGTAGTATAAATATTTGCTGTCTACAGAGAAGGTTTCAGGCGTATATTGTGCTGGGGTATCGTGTTTAGAAATTAACTGTGGCTTGAGGGTTTTCTTATAGGTATCAAGAATAAACGTATCGCTGTCTTTATTGGTATTATTTTTAGACAGTGCAATGTAGCGTCCATCGGGGCTAATTGCGCCCACATCTAGTCCTTGTGTGTTTTGATAAACGGGCGTGACTTTATAGGTTTTGCTATCTACACGATACAAGTCCATAAACTTGGCATCGCGTTGATTACTGGTAATAAAAAACTGACTGCCATCTTTAGTAAAGCCTGCAAAACTCGCGCGGGTTTCTTCCCCTGGAGTTAAATCTTTGATTGAACCATCAACTTCACGCACATAAACATGGTAGCGCTCATTACCGCCTGAGTCCTTGGTAAATAGTACACGCTCATCATTTGGGAAATAGCGAATAGGGTAGGTGCTGTCTTCAAAATTGGTTAGGCGCGTTTTGCTACCTGTTTTTACATCGACTTCATAGAGGCTATAGATACCGCTTTCATCGCTACTAACTAGAACTTTATCGCCAGTCGGGGAAAAGCTACTGCCCATGATAGATGTTGTATCAAAAAAGGTTTTAGCGTTATAGGTTTTTACTTGTTGTGTTTGCTCAGTTGCCACAGGGGTAGAGGCTGAATTATTAGATTGACTGCAACCTGTTAATGCAATTGATACTGCACAGGTAATACAGGCAAATTTGAGGGCTTTTTTCATAGATACATTCCTTGGATTATAATTATAGACTTTTAGTGTTAACCGAACATTTTTTAAACGCAAGTAATTAGCCTATTCGAACTGCAATAAAGTGTTACAAACCATGTAGCCCACGAAAATAGAAAACCAGTTATAATTCACTTTCAAAATCAGGGAGTATTTATGATAGAAGTCATTGGGTTACATAAACAGTTTGCTGAAAACATATTGTACAGTGGCTATAGTGTGCAGTTTTGTGCACCTAAAATATGCATTGAAGCGCCTAATGGCCAAGGTAAAACAACGTTGTTGATGATGTTGGCAGAGCTCGAAACGCGCCAAAGTGGGCAGATTTTATTTTCTAAAAAAGCATTAACCGAACCGCATAAACAAGTTGCTATAGCCTCAGACTGTATTGCTTTACCTGACTTTCTTACGGCAAAGCAAATTATTAACTTGTCCGTGAATACGCTGGGTTGTGATTGGCCAACGACAATAATAGATGGATTTTATTTTAATGAATTTTTAAATACACGGTTTGATGCGCTATCGTCAGGTAACCAAAAAAAATGCCAGTTAATTTTAGCGCTGATGCGTGATGCACCGTATTTACTATTAGATGAACCCAGCGCAGCACTTGATCAAGCCAGTATTCAGTATTTATTAGTACTGCTTGATGAATATCTAATAGATAAGCCAAATGGGCAAATAGTCATCACTTGCCATGAACCAGCGCCATTTATTGAGCGTGGCTTTGAGTGTATACCGTTATGATTGCAAATTTAAAACAATCAATCGGGCAATATCGCTCCTTTATGGATTATCGTTATCAGGCTTACAAAACTGAACTCACGCAATTATTGTTGCAACTTAAAAACTTTGGCTTGTTATTTCTAGTGGTACTTGGCTCTGCCATGCTTGGTATGATTTTACTGTTGTTTTTAGGGCTGGGAAAAATTATCGATAGCAGCGATGCACCGCAGTATGGTGCGCAGATGGCTTGGCTGTATTTGCTGTTGCAAAGTGTCATGTTGAGCGCAATGAAATCTGCGATAAAAAACACCGCTCAACGTGCCTTTCAACAAACATTGGTGAAGCGGTATTGGCTTGGTTTTATGGATATAAAGCTTTTACTTTTAAGCAATGGCTGGTTGATTGCGAGCCTCATTATCGCGATTGATCTTAGTGTGAGTCAGTGGCTTAGAGTGCCGCACTTCTGGTTGTTTTTACTATTGCAATTTGTGCTCGGCATTTTATGTTTATACAAGCCAATAGCGCTGGTTTATGGCTTTTTGTTATCCGCAATTTGGGCAACGTTACCGCTTGATGTCAGTTCATTGCTTTATCATAGCGGCTTTGTTCTGTTGTTTGCGCTAAGCACCTTGATGGTCCCTTTTAATGCTACAGCTAAGCTAAAGTTGAATTCACTTACAGGCTTTTGGCTGTTATTTTTTATGCATAATAGCTGGGCTTTGATATGGCGAGGAGCTTTATTACTATGTGTATTTATGGCATCCAAGGTGTTGTTACAAGAGCGCGCTGATTTAGCTGCTATATTCAGTATTTTGTCACTTGCCTTTGTGGTGTTATTTAGTAGCTCACTACAATTTGATTGTCGTCACCTATATCAGCAGTACAGTGTGTTTTTTAACATGCAGAATAAGCAAACAGCATTCTTTGTTAGCTTATTTATTCCTAGCTTAATTGTATTATTACTCGCACTGGTTGGTTTTGTGGTTTTATTTAATCAAGCAAATTGCTTGTTGCTAGTAATAGGGGTTATTTGGTGTTTACTACAACAGGCCTTAGCGCAAAAAAAACCAGCGCATTATGCGCTGGTTTGGATGGTTATAACAGGTGTGTTGCTTAGCTTTTATTAGTAAAGTTAAGCAGCATCTGCCTTTTTAGATTTCGCTTTGCTATTACGCGCTGCTTTGCCGGCAAGTAAATCTGCAGGGTCAAAGTCATCAACGTTAATCACATCTAGACGTGCTTTCTCAACTGCAGCGAGCTTATCGGCTTCTGCTTGGCTTAAAATACCCGCTTCTAAACCCATTTGCGCCACTTTATCAAGCTGGAAGAATGGCAGCTTTACGCCTTTCTCTTTACATACACGCTCAAACAATGGCTCTACTTCTAGAACGTCTTTAAGCGTTTGCTCTTGACGGCCCACAAGGTTAAGCGGTTCGTTTGTAAGGTATACATAGCTTGCTAAACGATTACGTGTTTCGCTAGGAACTTGTAACAACTGCGCTAGTTTGTGCTCAAGTTTGTCGGTAGGTTTACGAACCGGACGACCAAACGGGAATAACAATACTTTTAAAACACCACGTAGTGGAGCCGACGGCATGTTATTGATTAAATCAGCAAGTGCACGCTGGCAGTGGTAAAGGTGATCCTGACAGCTCCATTGAACCAATGCAAAATCTTCTTTTTTACGGCCTTCGTCGTTGTAACGTTTTAGCGTTGCAGATACTAAGTAAAGGTAACTTAATAAGTCGCCTAAACGTGCTGAAATACGTTCTTTACGTTTAAGAGAACCACCAAATACCGCCATGCTAATGTCTGACATAAGTGCAAGTGATGCACTAAAGCGAGACGCAATACGGTAAAACTCTGCAGTTTCGTCTTTGTATGGCACGCTAGTAAAGCGAGCGCCAGTAAGCGCAAGCCACTTAGTACGTACAAGGTTAGACATGGTAAAGCCAATGTGACCCATTAGCGCTTTATCAAATACGTTAAGCGCTTCTTCGCGGTCTTCAATTTCACACGCACCTAGCTCGGTAAGTACAAATGGATGACAGCGAATTGCACCTTGACCATAAATAATCATATTACGGGTCAAGATGTTTGCACCTTCAACGGTAATGGCAATAGGTGCACCTTGATAGCCACGACCCAAATAGTTATTTGGCCCAAGCATGATCCCTTTACCGCCTAGCACGTCCATTGCATGAATGGTTGAATCGCGCATTTGCTCGGTAAGGTGGTACTTAATAATCGCCGACACAACGGATGGCTTCTCGCCTAAATCAACCGCACCTGTTGACATACTAACAGCAGCGTCTGAGCTGTAAGCATAACCAGCAAGCTTCGCCATTGATTCTTCAACCCCTTCCATTTTACCAATAGGTAAACGGAATTGACGACGAATACGGCTATAAGCACCTGTTGCTACTGCAATCATTTTAATGCCACCGGCTGAGTTTGACGGCAATGTAATTGCACGACCAACCGATAAACATTCAACTAGCATACGCCAGCCTTGACCAGCCATTTCTGGGCCGCCAATAATGTAATCAAGTGGAACGAAAATATCTTTACCGCGAGTAGGGCCATTTTGGAACGGCACATTAAGCGGGAAGTGACGACGACCAATTTCTACCCCTGGGGTATCTGTTGGAATAAGCGCACAGGTAATGCCAGGCTCTTTAACATCACTTAATAATCCATCTGGATCTTGTAATTTAAATGCTAGGCCAAGTACCGTAGCCACAGGCGCAAGCGTAATGTAACGTTTGTTCCATGTAAGGCTTACACCCACCACTTCTTCGCCATTCCATTGCCCTTTACATACTACACCGTAGTCTGGAATTGAGCTTGCATCAGAACCCGCCTCTGGCGAGGTAAGTGCAAAACATGGAATTTCTTGACCGCTTGCTAAACGCGGTAAGTAATGATTTTTTTGATCTTCAGTACCATAGTGCTGTAATAACTCACCCGGACCTAACGAGTTAGGTACACCAACAATTGACGAAAGCAATGTTGATTTACTGGTTAGCTTTTGCAGTACACACGATTGTGCAAATGCAGAGAATTCTAAGCCGCCGTATTCCTTTTTAATGATCATGGCAAAGAATTTATTATCTTTTAGATATTGCCATACATCCTGAGGTAGATCGGTAAGCTCATGCGTTGCTTCCCAATCGTCCAGCATGCTACACACTACTTCAACAGGGCCGTCGATAAATGCCTGCTCTTCAATAGTGAGTTTTGGAACCGGGTATTGGTGAAGCTTTTTCCAATCTGGATTACCACAAAATAAATCCGCTTCCCACCACGTAGTACCCGCATCGATTGCTGACTTTTCGGTGTCAGACATGCTTGGTGTTACTTTTTTAAAGATAGTGAAAATAGGTTTGATAATGTATTGCTGGCGAATACCAGTAACAGAAAGAGGCACTGCGATGATTAAAAAGATCACCCAGCTAATTAAACCAAAAGCACCGGCAAAGGTACCAATTAATAATGTTGCGGCAGAAACACCAAGTGCTGTGTTCCAACTCGCTCTGTGGTAAAGCGCAATGCTGAGCAGTGCGATTAAACCGAGTGTAAATATGAGTGTCATTGCTAATTCCTTAATAGAGGTCAGACCACCTCGTTTAGAGTAGCGCTAGTAACGCTAAGTTTCAAGTACATTACTTAGATTAAAGTGTAGTTATCGGTACGATTATTACAATGCGTTGTATGTTATACGAACAGTTTGGCTGTAATCGTTTATTTCGGCTTATCATAAAAAATATAAGCGTTAAAAAAATCAATTAATCTAGTAGTAATATAAGTTTAATTAAGTAAATATACTTATGATAATCAGTGTACGCTTATTAAAAATAGAACGATATTCTATGTTTAGCTTTTTAAAGGTTTATTTATTTTATGTGTGAATTACTTGGCATGTCAGCCAATGTGCCAACGGATATTTGTTTTAGTTTTTCAGGGTTGTTGGAGCGTGGTGGAAATACGGGGCCGCACAAAGACGGCTGGGGCATTACTTTTTATGAAGGTAAAGGCTGCAGAACCTTTAAAGATCCAGAGCCAAGTTACCAGTCAGAAATAGCAAAGCTGGTAAAAGCGTACCCAATTAAAAGTGTATCGGTTATTAGCCATATTCGCCAAGGAAACCGTGGTCGGGTATGTCTTGAAAATACCCATCCGTTTACTCGAGAGTTGTGGGGGCGCGAAATAACCTATGCACATAATGGGCAGCTTTCAAATTATCACGATTTAAAAACAGAGTATTATCGCCCAGTGGGTAACACCGACAGCGAGCTGGCATTTTGTTGGTTGCTCGACAAAATTCGTGAAAAATACCCAAAGCGTCCAAATAATATGGCGTCGGTATTTAGATATGCCGCTAAGCTTTCGCATACATTGCGTGAAAAGGGCGTATTTAATATGTTATTGACCGATGGTGTATTTGTTTTAGCGTATTGCACTAATAACTTACACTATATAACGCGCCGTGCGCCATTTGGTAAAGCTACATTGATTGATGCCGACATGGTGGTCGACTTTCAACAAGAAACCACGCCAAACGATGTAGTGACGGTTATAGCCACAAGGCCTTTGACGAATGATGAGCGCTGGCAAAAAATGCAGCCAGGAGAGTTTGCGTTATTTAAAATGGGTGAATTAATGTAGGTTGGTAGAGTAAAACGAAACCCAGCTTAAAGTTTTAAATTTAAGTATTAAAATGAAAAGCCCAAGTTATGGTCGTCACACTTGGGCCTTTCACCTTGTAAGCAATTTACTCTGGTGTTATTTCGTTTTTAACTTGTGCAGGTAGAGCCGATGGGTTGATCACGGTAAACGATTTCATCTGCACTTCAAACTGCTCAACACCTTTTTCACCTTTCCACATGCGCACTAACATGTAATCCATTTCTGGGGCAAACCAGGCTAAAGCTTGGCGTTTATCGTTATCGTATAAGCGTTTAACTTTTACTGCTTCTACATTACCTATAGGCAAAGAAATCATTTCGGTTTCTACCACTTCAAAGTCGTAGTCACGGCAATTACCTTTTTTATCAACTAACGGAAACGAGAAACTAGTTTTGCCTTTTTTAAGGCCTTCACGAACTTGTACTTGATAAGAAATACCATCTTGGAATTTATCTTCCCATTGGCATTTTAACGGGTAATCGCTGGTGTTACTGGTAACCGTTTTGGTTTGACGGTCAAAGTTAATTTCATACTTTTTGTCAGGCCCTGTGCCTGTGCGGATCATAGCGTATTTAATAGGCTCTACTTTATCATTAATAAAGCTAAAGGTTGATGATTCTTGACGTGAGTCAGAGAAAATCATCCATTCAATATCGCTGTGATAGGTGACTTGATAGTTATCATTGTCGAGTTTTTTAAGCGTCCGCTCGGCTGTACCATGATTTGCGCCTTTGCGCAAAATATCGTAGCTGGCTTGATACTGGGTTAACTCACCTGCAACCAGGCTGGTAGGCAGTAATAAAGTGCCCGCACAAAATAGCCAGGCACTTAATTTTTTATTTTGGGTAGTGCGCGCCGTGTGCAGGAAGTTGTTTTTCGTCAAGAACTGCATAATCTGCTTCCATCGTAAGTCGTTGTTCACTGAACCACTTGACCACCAAAGGATAAATTATGTGCTCTTGTGCATGCACACGTTTAGCGAGTGTATCTGCAGTATCGTCTGCTAATACAGGCACCTTGGCTTGGAGAATAACGGGCCCGCCGTCTAATTCTTCAGTAACAAAGTGAACACTAACGCCGTGAACGTCGTCTTTTGCATCAATTGCTCTTTGGTGGGTATTCAGCCCCTGGTACTTAGGCAACAAAGATGGATGAATGTTCAACATTTTTCCAACATATTTTTGCACTAAGCTAGGAGTTAGAATACGCATAAACCCAGCTAATACAACTAGATTTGGTTCAAAAGAGTCAATTATATGCATTAACTGGGCATCGTATGCTTCGCGGGAGTCAAACTCTTTATGACTCAGTACTTGCGTTGCAATGCCTGCATTTTTTGCACGCTCTAACCCATATGCGTCTGCTTTATTACTAATAACAGCCGCAATATGAGCGTTTATCTCGCCGCTTTCACAGGCATCAATAATGGCTTGTAAATTTGAGCCACTGCCTGAGATCAAAACTACTAGACGAGTGGGTGCCATTACGCAGCACCACCTACAATTTCAACTTGCTCTTCGCCTGCAACCGCATCTTGAATTTCACCAAGGTGCCATGCATTCTCGCCAAGATCTTTTAAAATGTTTAAGCTGTTTTCAAGTTGATCAGCAGGTACAACTAACACCATGCCCACACCACAGTTAAATGTACGGTACATTTCATGAGTGGTAATGTTGCCATTTTCTTGTAACCAGCTAAACACAGAAGGCCATTGCCAGCTATCACCTTTAACAACCGCTTTTGCAGATTCAGGTAATACGCGTGGGATATTTTCCCAAAAGCCGCCACCAGTAATATGCGAAAGAGCATGCACATCTACTTGCTTGAATAACTCAAGTAATGGTTTAACGTAAATGCGTGTTGGTTCTAAAAGATGCTCACCTAAGGTTTTGCCATCAATCACTTGGTTAGTATCAGCGTTAGACACTTCTAATACTTTACGAATTAAAGAGAAACCATTTGAATGAGGACCGCTAGAAGCAAGGGCAATTAGCTGATCGCCTGCGGCTACTTTAGTACCATCAATAATTTTAGATTTTTCTACTACACCGGTACAAAAGCCTGCCATGTCGTAGTCTTCACCATCATACATACCTGGCATTTCAGCTGTTTCACCACCAATTAGGGCACAACCTGAAATTTCACAACCTTTACCAATACCGGTTACTACGTCGGCTGCTGTGTCTACATCTAGTTTACCCGTTGCATAGTAATCTAGAAAAAACAGGGGTTCAGCGCCTTGTACTATTAAATCATTTACACACATCGCAACTAAGTCGATACCTACGGTATCGTGCTTTTTAAGGTCAATTGCTAAACGTAACTTAGTGCCAACACCGTCGGTGCCTGCTACAAGTACGGGTTGCTTATAACCTTCAGGAATTTCGCAAAGTGCGCCAAAACCACCAATTCCGCCCATCACTTCAGGACGACGAGTTTTTTTAACTACGCCTTTAATACGCTCAACAAGTGCATTACCAGCGTCGATATCTACGCCCGCGTCTTTATAGCTTAGAGACTGTTTTTGTTCGCTCACAGGTTTTCCTCAAAATAGTTGTTTTGATGCTTACTTAGAAACGCGCATATTTTACAACAATTGCAAGGGCGCGGCTAGTTGAAATCTGGATTTGATTTTAAAGACAAGGACACTTGTCCGCTAATTGCTGTATTAGTAAACAAAAAAGCGCCCAACGGCGCTTTTTTAATAATAAAATAAACCTTAATATCGCAATTAGGCTTTAGCTGTGAGTATTGCTCTAAGTGGAGCTGGGTAGCCTTCAATGGTTTTACTGGTGTCATTGGGGTCTAAAAAATCAACTAAAGATTCGTTTTCCATCCAGTCAGTTTTACGTTGCTCGTCGAGCGTTGTAATAGCACAATCTTTAATTTGCACGTCTTTAAAGCCAACACGTTCCATCCACAGTTTTAATGCCGCTGTGCTTGGAATAAACCATACATTACGCATTTTTGCGTAGCGGTCGGTCGGTACCAATACAGTGTTTTCATCACCTTCAATAACTAAAGTTTCAAGTACCAGCTCACCACCAGGGCGAAGCTGTGCTTTTAATTGCGCTAAAAAGTCGATAGGTGAGCGACGATGATAAAGTACGCCCATTGAAAATACTGTATCAAATGCTTTAAGCTCAGGCAGAGCTTCTACACCTAATGGTAATAAATGCACGTTTTCATCTGGGTTAAAGTGTTTAATTGCCTGAAATTGGCATAAAAATAAGTCAGATGGGTCAATACCCACTACAAACTGTGCGCCTTCACCGCGCATACGCCACAAGTGATACCCCGAACCACAACCAATATCTAATACGGTACGGCCTTTTAATGGCTCAATATGCGGCAGGAGTCGATCCCATTTCCAGTCACTGCGCCATTCAGTATCAATGTTGATGCCGTGCACATTAAAGGGGCCTTTACGCCAAGGCATCATTCGTTTTAATAAATGCGTGGTTTGCTTTTGCTCGCCTTCAGTCATTTCGCCAGGCGCACCTATTGCTACTTGGCTGACAATATCAACTTGGTTTGTTGATACCACAGGTAAGTTTTTCAGTACTTTTTGCCATTGAGGTAAATCGCCATGGCTGGCCTCTTGTTGCCAATGCTTTAGTTGCGCAGGCAAGGTTTCTAGCCAGTGGCTAAGTGGGCTTTGTGCAATCGCAGCGTAAAATTGGTTAAACCATGCAGACATGTGTCACTCTCTAAATTATTTAATTGCTACCATTGAGCAAAAATTAAAACATTGATACCACACTTGCGTTTGGCTAAAACCAATGTCTCTTAAACGTTGTGTATGGGTGCTAAGTGTATCGGGGCGCATTACGTTTTCAATGGCGGTACGCTTTTGGCTTATTTCAAGCTCAGAGTAGCCATTATGACGTTTAAAGTCGTGGTGCAAGTCTATTAGTAAGTTATCGCATTGCTCGTTTTCGGCTTTAATTTTTTCACTTAATAGCAAAACGCCACCGGGCTTTAAATTAGCGTATATTTTTTCAAGCACCGCTTTGCGCTGCGCTGGTGGAATAAACTGCAGAGTAAAATTCATCGCCACTACCGATGCATTTTGAATATCAAGCTCGTTAATATCACCCAAGGTAACCGTTACAGGAACGTCTGATCTAAACCCCTGTAAATGTACCTTACAACGCTCCACCATGGCTTGTGAGTTATCTACAGCAATAATATGACAGCTATCAGTTTGAATATTACGGCGCATACTTAGGGTAACCGCCCCTAACGAGCAGCCTAGGTCATACAAATTTGAATTTGGCTGAGCATACTCGCCCGCTAATTTTCCCATGGTACTCACAATGGTGGCATAACCGGGTACCGAGCGTTGGATCATGTCGGGAAATACTTCAACCACGTTTTGATCAAAACTAAAGTCTTTTACTTGTTGCTCAGAGGCATAAATACTGTCTTTTATACTCACGAAGGCAGTCTCTTTGAAAATAATAGTGCTATTTTAACATTTTATGCTGGATAGTCAGTGATAAATTCAGTAGCTTGACTAGAATTATGAAGAATAAGTATAAAAGAGATTATTAAATGAGCAAAAGTAAGGTTATTAGCACCGACGATATATTAGCAACATTATGCCACTCAGTAACGGGTGTACTTTCATCAGCCAGCGGCAACGAGATCAGCTATTCAGCCATGGTACAAAAAATTACCCGCACCTGTATGCGACCAGACATAGGTTGTTTTGTTTTATTTGACGGGGGCTTTACCGGCTTAGTTGTTACCAACTTTACGGCGCAAGCGGCCATGGAAATTTATGGCGATTACATGCGTAACATGGGTATGCCAGAAGACGAAATTGCACACAGCCACTTATCTGATGACGTTTCAAACGTGATGGGCGAGTTGATGAACCAAATAGTGGGCGACTTCACGTCAAAAGTGCGTGAACAGTTGCATACCTCTATTACTCAAAATCAGCCAAAAATGATGGCCATTAACAAGCAAGTGCAAATATCGGTCGATACCACAATGGATCGCCCGCAAGCACGTCGCGTAACGTTTACTACCCGCAATCAAAATATCTTCTATTTAGAATTAGCGATGGATAAAACAGAGTTTATTAAACTTCACGACTTTGACATTGTAGAAGCGATAGACCCAGACGATATTATCGAAAATGAAGCTAAGCAAAAAGCGGATAAAGAAAAAGCGAAACAGCCAAAGCAAGATGATAGCGACGACGACTTTATGGCCGAACTAGGGCTTTAATTGTAAGTTGGGTGGAGTGAAACGAAACTCAACGAGCTTTTGAGCTGTCAGTTTGTAGCTATCAGTAAATTTTAAAAAACGCGATTTAGTATCGCGTTTTTTGTTTTTTAATAAAATATTAATAAGTGTCCTAAGTTTCAGATATATTTAGGGTTGAAAGGAGTTATAACTTGTCAAATATCGATTTAACTAAGAATGAAGTTGAGGAAGATAAACATCAAGAGGATGAAGTTTTTTTCTCAGTAGATGTCGTTATTAATAACTTTATACATAGAGTGTTAGATATAGAGGATTGCGCTAGTAATTTTATTACGTTAGCAGTAAGTAACTATCAGGCAAATGCGGAGCGTTTAAAATTAGAACTAGCAGAATGTCAGGATCTTCTAAAATCTGAAGAAGAGCAAGAAAAAAAACTCATTGCTGTTAGGCGCTTTCGTCAGTGTGATAGAGAGGTTGAACGGCATAACAACTCTAACCCTGTCGAGGTTTTGGAGAAAAGTTTATTTATTAGCTTATTCTCTGCATTCGATAAATATATCGGAGATTTAATCGCGGTTATTTACTCGATAAATCCAGAATTATACAAAAATATAAATAGAGAAATACAATTATCTGAAGCACTTACTTACAACTCTATAGAAGAGTTGAGGGAAGTTATATTAGATAAAGAAATTGAAACAATAAAAAGAAAAAGCTACATAGAGCAGTTTAATGACCTTGAAAAAAGATTTTCAATTAAGCTAACTAAATTTGAGGCATGGCCAGTTTTTATAGAAATGTCCCAAAGACGAAATTTATTTACTCATTGTGATGGTATTGTGAGTAAACAGTATCTAGATATATGTAAATCAGTAGGGTATAAGTCGAAAAATATTCCTTCAGTAGGTGAACAATTAAAAATAGGTGGTGAATACTTTTATCACAGTTGTCATATCATGGTTCAAGTTGCAGTTATGTTAGGACAGACACTTTGGAGAAAAACTTCACCGGGATGCATATCTGAAATAGATGAAAGCCTAAATTCATTGATATTTGATTTCTTACATACCGAGGATTGGAGCAAATCAATAACATTATGTAAGTATGCTAAAGATTTGCCAAAAATTTCAGATGATTTAATGGAAAGGATGTTTTCGATTAATTATTCTATTGCGCTTAAAGCAATTGGAGAAAACTCTGCGGCAAAAAAAGTATTAGATACAAAAGATTGGACAGCAACCACTTACGACTTTAGATTAGCGTATGCTGTAATATGTGATGATTTTGAAGAAGCAGGTAACTTAATGTGCCGCATTGGTAAAGAAGGGGATTTGGTTTCTGAAATGGCCTATCATGATTGGCCATTATTTAGAGATTTCAGGGAAAGTACTGAGTTTTTTGAAAATTATGAAAAAGTATTCGGCTATAAATATTCTTCGAAATTAAACTCTATAGTCGATAAAAAAGATTCAGAAATATCTGAGTTAGCAGTGGTTAATGAAAGTTGAGATTTCATATTATTTTCAATAAGGATTCTCACCCATCGCAATGGCCACACAAAAAATCCGTAAATCCAGCTCTAGCTGGTGATACTCTGGCTCCATATGACAGCACAGTTTATAAAAGCCTTTGTTATGGTCTTTTTCTTTAAAATGCGCGAGTTCGTGCACCACTAATGCTTTTAATAATGGCTCAGGGGCGCGCAATAAATCGCTGTTTATTGCTAAATCGTGCTTGCGGGTTTTACCTTGCATACGGTACGTGTGGGTACCGAGCGCATTGGTGACCATATCACCTTGTTTTTTAAACGCAGCGCGTCCAAATGGCGGGGCGTTTTTTAAATACTGCTTTTTAAGCTCAGTGGCGTAGCTATACAGTAACTTATCACTGGTAATACGATGCGCCTGCGGGTACTTTTTAAGTAAATACTCACTTACCTTTCCTGCTTTTATTAGGCTTAATACTTGCTCAACGATATTGGCAGGGTAGCCGGTAAAGTAACGTGCGTATTCACTCATTATTGTCTCTGTATTTTGAATTTATTTTTAAAAAAGTGCTTGCTGGTGGGCTTCTTTTTCGCCACTAAATGGATTGAGTACATTGTGATTATACCCCAAATCTTGGCAAAACTGGCGAGCCAGCAGCGGCGCTTCGCGGTTATCAGCGGTATGAAAAAACACATAAGGACTTTTGCCCTCATCAAGCCACTGGGTTACTTTGCTAAGCCAAGGCTGATAAAAGGTCTTATAATCGTTTTCTAAGTTAGCAATAACGAAGCGCGCCATAGGCTGCGAGCCCGTAGCAATAGCGTGAACTGGTAAATGCGGTTTTTTCTGTTGTGCGTCTATTAGCGCTTCGGTGGTTGGCTTTACTGCAAAGAGCGCCCGAGTATCCATAGCAATACGGTTTATATTATGTGCCATTAAAAGCTGATTAAGTGCGATTTCGGCCTCACCTTTTTTAAAAAAATCAGGGTGGCGTACCTCAACCCCATAGTTTAGCTCTTTAGGAAGTAACTCAATAAAAGCGGCAAGCTTAGCTAAATGTTGTGGCGCAAACGCTTTAGGTAATTGCAGCATTATTTGCCCTGTTTTTTCAAATAGAGGGGCGAATAAATTAAGCCAATTAGTTAGCTCATGTTGCACGTTAGTAAGTTGGAGTTCGTGACTAAAGCGCCGATGAAACTTAAAGGTAAATTTAAACTCATCGGGTACACTGGCAGCCCATCGTAATACAGTGTCAGGCAAGGGATCGGCATAAAAACTGGTGTTACCTTCTACCGAATTAAAATGCTGCGCATATTCGCTAAGCATATCGGCATTTTTACACTGGCGTGAAAATAAATTTCCTTTCCATGCGTTGCTCGACCACTGCGGGCATCCAATATATAGCATACAAACAAAAGCCTTGATATAAAGTGCCGGTAGTGTAACAAATAACAAAACAGTGCGCTGTAAATTCCACCCCGAAAGGTAAACACGCCCTAGCATCTTCAACCGACTTGGGTATAATGCAGGGCTTAATTTGATTATTTTGAATTGCTAGCGGCTTTATTTTCATTTTGGTGTTTATAAAAACTTTTAAAACAACAGTGTTTAACCGCTATATGCCTTTTATCTGACAGGAAAACTATGCGCTCTATATACTGCGGACAGCTAAATAAAACTCACGTAGATCAGGAAGTTGAACTATGTGGCTGGATCAACAAACGACGTGACCTTGGTGGACTTATCTTTGTCGATTTACGCGATAGAGAAGGTTTAGTACAAGTTGTATTCGATCCGGAAGTTGAAGGATTAATGGAAACAGCTAACAAACTTCGTCAAGAATTTTGTGTTCAGTTAAAAGGGATTGTACGCGCTCGCCCAGACAGCCAAGTAAATAAAGACATGGCTACCGGTGAAGTAGAAATTTTAGGCACGGGTTTAACGATTATTAACCGCTCTGAGCCTATGCCACTTGATTTTAACCAAGTGAACTCAGAAGAGCGTCGTTTAAAATACCGTTACTTAGATTTACGTCGTTTAGAAATGAGCGACCGTATTAAATTACGTGCTAAAGCAAGCAGCTTTGTACGTCGCTTTTTAGATGAAAATGGCTTTTTAGATATCGAAACGCCAGTATTAACTAAAGCAACGCCAGAAGGTGCGCGTGATTATTTAGTACCAAGTCGTGTACACAAAGGTAGCTTTTACGCATTACCGCAGTCGCCACAGTTATTTAAGCAATTGTTGATGATGTCGGGTTTTGACCGTTACTACCAAATTGTTAAATGTTTCCGTGATGAAGACTTACGTGCTGACCGTCAACCTGAATTTACTCAAATAGATTTAGAAACCTCGTTCATGAGCTCTGATCAAGTACGTGGTATGACAGAGAAAATGATCCGTGAAATGTGGCAGTCATTACTAAATGTTGATTTAGGTGATTTCCCAATTATGCCTTACTCTGAGGCAATGAGCCTATATGGTTCTGATAAGCCAGACTTACGTAACCCAATGAAGCTTATTGATGTAGCCGATTTAGTAAAAGACGTAGAATTTAAAGTATTCTCGGGTCCAGCAAATGATGAAAAAGGCCGTGTTGCAGTGCTAACTGTTCCAGGTGGTGCATCACTTTCTCGTAAGCAACTAGATGATTACACTAAGTTTATTTGTATTTACGGTGCTAAAGGCTTAGCATGGATGAAAGTAAATGACCGTGATGCAGGCGTTGAGGGCGTGCAATCGCCAATCGCTAAATTCTTAAATGAAGATGTGATCACGCAGTTACTTGAACGTACTAATGCACAAACAGGCGATATCATTTTATTTGGTGCGGATAAACGCAACACCGTAAATGAAGCCATGGGCGCACTTCGTTTAAAAATTGGTATTGATTTAGAAATCACTAATTTAGATAGCTGGGCACCACTTTGGGTTGTTGACTTCCCAATGTTTGAAGAAGATGACGAAGGCACACTACACGCTGTACACCATCCATTTACTGCACCAAAAGATATTAGTGCCAGTGAGCTTGAAGCAAACCCAGCAGCGGCTATTTCAGATGCTTACGATATGGTATTAAACGGCTACGAAGTGGGCGGTGGCTCGGTACGTATTCACAATGCAGATATGCAAGAAGTAGCATTTAGAATTTTAGGTATTGAAGCGCAAGAGCAGCAAGATAAATTTGGTTTCTTACTTGATGCACTTAAATACGGCACACCGCCGCATGCAGGTTTAGCGTTCGGTTTAGACCGTTTAGTTATGTTGCTATGTGGTACTGATAACATTCGTGACGTTATTGCTTTCCCTAAAACCACACAAGCATCGTGCTTATTAACCGATGCGCCTAGCAAAGCCAATGCAGATTCATTGACTGAGCTTGCTATCAACGTTGTTGAAAAAGCTGAAAAACCAGCTGAATAAGTTATTACACCGTGCTTAATTGCACCGACTTTAAAAACCCTTAGGCCTATACCCAAGGGTTTTTTTATGATTTACTTTAAGCTTAACTAATTAATAATAAGGAAATAAAATGTCTTTTAATGCGACCCTTTTAGGTCTTATAGTTCTCGTTTTAATACCGATATTTGGGCTAGTTAGTTATTTCTTAGGAAAGCGTAAAACAACAACTCCTATAATAGTCGGTATTATCGGTGGCTTTTTAGGTTTGGTGCCGATACTTGGGCTTATATTTATTGCTGTATTAGCTTTAAAGAGTGATTTACCTAAAAAGCCGTCTGATGTTTTCACAAAATGATTATTATGAGCACGAATTCTTCAAGGTTAAAGCAACAGCTCAACGTTTTAGTGGCATTGAATTTGAGCAATGCCAATTTATTGAGTGTGACTTTAGCCACAGTCAATTCAGTAACTGTCGTTTTATCGATTGTGAGTTTATCAATTGCAATTTGAGTGATTTAAGTTGGAACTATAGTTCATTAGAAGAGGTGGATTTTAAAGGCTGTAAGCTCAATAGCATAGTTTGGGGACAAGTAAATTGGCCGCAATTAGCGCTAACGTCACCGGTGAGTTTTAAACAGTGTGAGCTGAGCCATAGTTCGTTTTTTGAATTACAGTTAAAAGCGTTAACAATGACGAACTGTTTTGCCAAAGATGTCGATTTTAGACACGCTAACTTAGCTCAAAGCAACTTCTCGGATACTGACTTTAGAGACAGCCTGTTTCATCAAACTAATTTGAGTAAAGTAAACTTTGTTGGCGCAACGCAATTTAATATTGATATAACAAGCAATGATGTGAGTAATGCAAAGTTTGAACGGCTTGAAGCGTTAAATCTATTAACAGGACTTGATATCGAGCTGGTTGATTAGCCGCAAGAGCTTACGGCTAATACGTTATTATATTTACTATTAGCAAGCAGGGCCATTTTTGTTGCGCGCGCTAGCAAGTGCACGGGCTATGCTCAGTAGCTCTGGCGAAATATCATCAGCGCCATCTTTAATCAGTTTAGTTACATCACCTGATGAATATAAGCTATCACGCGGCGATTTAATTCCCAGCTCTCTCACAAAATCTTTGGTTTTACCTGTACTGCCGGTTTCAATGAACTTAAAAATAATCCGTTCATTGTTACTTTTCGGCTCGGCTTGTAACACTTTAATTTCTTCTTGGTAGGCTTCAATTCTGCTTTGGAGAATGTCGATGCGTTGTTCAATGCTGCTATATGATTTCATGAATGGATTCTTTTGCGATAATAGTAAAACAATAATCGCTATTATCGCACAAATTAGCAAAGGCGCGCGCTAACCTTTATAATAAAAATTAATGTTAGTTAAAAATGTATAAGTAATACAAGGGAATACATGTTAAAAATTATAAAAAAGCGTTTAATGTTAAGTGCACTGACTTTAAGCACTATGCTATTTGCATCATCAAGTTATGCCCAAGACGATGCAATCATTGATGAAAGTCGTAATCGCTCTATACCTGTAAATATTACCCTACCAGCTAACCACCTTAAGTGCAGCGCGCAAGTCAAATGCCCAGTGGTATTTGTAAATGCAGGGTATGGCATTAGCCACAATGAATACACTTTTGCGAGTAAGTTATTTAATGCGCAAGGTTATTTAAGCATTGCGGTAGCGCATGAGCTTAAAAGTGACCCTGCACTTAATCGTGCGCAGCCATACCTAACTACTCGTATGGAAAATTGGCACCGGGGTGTTGTAACACTCAAATTTTTAGTTAATGAGCTAAGTGTTAAATACCCTGAGTATGATTTTACAAAACTCACTTTATTTGGCCACTCAAATGGTGGAGATATTTCAGCCTTGTATGCAGCTATTTACCCAAGTGAAGTAAGCCAATTAATTACGCTCGATCACCGCCGCATGTTATTGCCACGCAATAAAAACACACGCGTGCTCACACTTCGAGGTAGTGATTACCCAGCTGATACAAACGTGCTTTTAACCGACCAAGAGTTAACGGTTTATCCCGTTACGCAAACGTTGATAGCAGAATCACGTCATAACGATATGTACGATGGCGGGCCTAAATGGCTGGTGGATAGAATGAGTAAAGAGGTAGCGGCGTTTTTAGAAAATTAAACGATACAGTCAGTTTTTAAATTAAAATCCTAAATATAGCGCAGGGCTTACTGCGCTATTTTAGTTTTAAGTTACTCTACCAGCTCACTAACCACCAAAGGGCTGTTATGTAGCGTTTTATGCACAGGGCATTTATCAGCTATTTCGAGTAATCGATTTCGCTGAGCGTCAGTTAAATCACCTTGTAAGGTTATTTTGCGAGTAATGGCCTCTAGATTGCCGGTTTTTTCACAATCATCACAATCTTGGTTGTAATTGCGGGTATGATTAAGCTCTACTTTTACATGCTCTAACGGTAACTCTTTGCGACTTGCATACATGCGCAGTGTCATTGCAGTACACGCTCCAAGCCCAGCGAGTAAATGATCATAAGGATCTGGGCCTAAGTTTTTACCACCAACATCAGTAGGCTCATCAGCAAGCCATGTATGGCTTTTAGTACTCACGTGCTGAGTGAATTGATGATCTTTTTCTTCAACCAATACACTGCCGTTAGTTAATTTGGCATTGTAAGGTGTTTTATCGTATTCAACATAGCGATTAGCCCATGTAGCAATGACATCGGCTGCGTAGTTAGCGTCTTCTTTATTGCTGAGTAAATGATCGGCGTTATCTAAACTAATAAAGCTTTTTGGATGCTTAGCAGCTGCGTAAATTTTTTCGGCTTCACTAATATTTACTGTTGCATCAATAGGGGAGTGCATGACTAACAAAGCACGCTTAAGCTTGCCTATATGGCTGTTATCGTATTTAGCGATGTCATCTATAAATTGTTTTTTAATCGTAAATTCCCGCCCAGCTAAACACACTTTTGCTTCACCCGATTGGTTTATTTCATCTAAATGAGCAGCAAAATTATGGGTAACGTGCTGAGCATCCGATGGCGCACCTATAGTCGTAATGGCCGATACTTCGGGTATGTGCTCTGCTGCTGCAAGCACCGCAGCACCACCTAAACTGTGGCCTATCAATAACTGAGGTGCTTTAAAGTGTGTTCTTAAGTGATTGGCTGCAGCCACTAAGTCTTGAATGTTTGATGAAAAGTTACTGTTGGCAAAGTCACCATCGCTATTACCAAGCCCAGTAAAATCAAAGCGTAATACAGCAATGCCTTGCTGAGTGAGCGCGCGACTTATTCGTGTTGCAGCCGCTACATCTTTAGAGCAGGTAAAACAGTGAGCAAATAAGGCATAAAATTTCAGTTCACCAGAGGGCTGTTCAAGTTGTCCAGCGAGTTCTAATTCACCGCTTTTAAAAGAAACTTTTTGTCGCATGTAGAGAGCCTTAACAAGTTGATATAGTGTGTGATGCTGATAAGGAATAGATTGGTACGATGGGGTGAAAATTCAATACAAGCGTTATTTTGATCTTGATCAAGGCAGAGAAGGCTTGCTTATTGAGTGCGGACATATGTCCTTATAATTTCAAGGGGGTTTGTCTATCCTCGCACAGCATAAAAATGCAGCCTTTATTACTTGAATTAAGTAGTTAAGCTATATTTGAATGTAATACTAATTTCGTGTAGACCTGTGGCTTAAGCGAATTAGTAAATGGCTTCTAACAACCTACTTACTGGAATGTACCATGCAATTACCTACAGTTGATTATAAAGCGGACGATGCGGCTGCGCAATTTGTTGAATCGTTGAGAAATACTGGTTTTGGCGTATTAAAAAACCATCCTATTCCGCAATCTTTAGTTGAGTCTATTTATAAAAATTGGCAAGACTTTTTTAACTCAGAGCAAAAGCATGAGTTTTTATTTTCAAAAGAAACGCAAGATGGTTATTTTCCACCGTCGGTATCAGAAGTAGCTAAAGGCCATACGGTAAAAGACATTAAAGAGTACTTTCATGTTTACCCTAAAGGCCGTGTTCCTGCACAATTAGAAGCAGATGTTCGTGAGTACTACCGTTTAGCTAATGAATTTGCGGCAACATTATTAAGTTGGGTGCAGGCTGAAGCGCCTGAAGAAGTGCGTGCTAAGTTCTCTATTGATTTAAAAGATATGATTGCCCAGTCTGAGCAAACGTTGTTACGTATTTTACATTACCCGCCAATGACAGGTGATGAAGAGCCTGGTGCTATTCGTGCTGCTGCGCACGGTGATATTAACTTATTAACCGTATTACCGGCGTCAAATGAGCCAGGCTTACAAGTACAAAAAACCGATGGCGGTTGGTTAGACGTGCCATGTGATTTTGGTAGTCTAATTATTAATATTGGTGACATGTTACAAGAAGCATCGGGTGGCTACTTCCCATCAACGATTCACCGTGTAATTAATCCATCGGGTAAAGCAACAACCAAATCACGTATTTCATTACCATTGTTTTTACACCCTCGTCCAGATGTGGTGTTATCTGATCGCTACACAGCAGATAGCTACTTACAAGAGCGTTTACGTGAGTTAGGTGTAAAATAATCTTTTAGTATTTGTAATGCTCAGGTAAATAAAAAGCGGCTGTTTAGCCGCTTTTTTAGTATTTGTGTTTATTGATTTGGCACAAAGTAAATAATGGCATGCATTCTGAGCCACTAAAGGTATAATGCGCGCAACTGGCCACTTTGGCCTAATTTGAAATAGAGAGTTTATATGAGTTTTGATGGTTTAGGTTTATCACAGTCTTTAGTTAATGCGGTTTTAGAAAAGGGCTATGAAACGCCAACGCCTATTCAGGCTCAAGCTATTCCAGCAATTATTGCACGTCGCGATGTAATGGCCGCAGCGCAAACCGGTACCGGTAAAACCGCTGGTTTTACTTTGCCGCTTATTGAGCGTTTATCGTCGGGCACTAAAGCAAAAAGTAATCATGTTCGTGCGCTTATTTTAACGCCAACCCGAGAGCTTGCGTTGCAAGTAAGCGAAAACGTTGAAGAATATGCTAAGCATTCAAACGTGAGTTCGTTTGTTGTTTACGGTGGTGTTAAAATTAACCCACAAATGCAGCGCCTGCGCAAAGGGGTTGATATTTTAGTGGCGACACCAGGGCGTTTAATTGATTTACACAATCAAAACGCGGTTAAATTTGATAGCGTTGAAGTACTGGTTTTAGATGAAGCCGACCGTATGTTAGACATGGGCTTTATCCATGACATTAAACGCCTGATTGCAAAAATGCCTGAAAAGCGTCAAAACTTAATGTTCTCAGCAACGTTTTCGGATGATATTCGCGCGCTGGCAAAAGGGTTAATTAACGACCCCGTTGAAATTTCTGTTGCGGCTAAAAACACTACCGCAAAAAGTGTCACGCAAAGCGTATACGCAGTAGACAAAGCACGTAAAACGGCCCTATTAAGCCATTTAATTCGTAGCAACGATTGGCAGCAAGTACTGGTATTTAGTCGTACTAAACACGGTGCTAATCGTTTAGTTAAGCAACTTGAACGCGATGATATTGTTGGCGCGGCAATCCATGGCAATAAATCTCAGGGCGCGCGCGTTAAAGCACTAGAGGGCTTTAAAAGTGGTGAAGTGCGCGTATTAGTGGCAACCGACATTGTTGCTCGTGGTTTAGACATTGTTGAATTACCGCATGTTGTAAACTACGACTTACCTAATGTATATGAAGATTATGTTCACCGTATTGGCCGAACTGGTCGTGCGGGGGCATCAGGGCATGCTATTTCGTTTGTAACGGTTGACGATGCAGTAGATTTATACGGCATTGAGCGCTTTATTGGCGAGCTAATTCCACGTGCTGAAGAAGAAGGTTTTGAACCGGCTAACCCTGTTGCTGAGCGCGCACTCGATGCACGCCCGTTACCGGCTAAAAAGCCAAAGAAAAAACAACCATTTAATAAGCCTAAATCAGATAGCAGCAAACCTAACAGCAAAAAGCCTAACAATGGTGGCAATGGTACAGGCCCACGTCGTGGTGGCTCTAAAAAGCCAGCAGCTAAAACCGATGATAATCCACAAAACCCATGGGCAAAGCGTCAATCGGTTGGGGGCAGTGGTCAACGCCGTCGTCGTCCAGCAAATAACGACTAATTAGGTTTAGTTCGTTTTAATAAAAAACGCGCTTACTTTTACTGGTAGCGCGTTTTTTAATGCCTATTTTAAAGCTTTACTAACCGATTAAATAATTAACTGCTAATCCTACAAATAAAGTAACACTGACGCTCAGTAACGTTCCTAGCATCACATATTCAGTGAGTTGTTTATCTTTGCTGGCACTTAAGTCGCCAAATCTAAACACCGATTTAGCGGCAATTAAAAACCCAAGCCCTGCAAACTGATCTAATAAAATAAATGTCAGCATAAGTACTCTTTCAAGCATACCAATACTTTGTCCTGCTAAGGGGAGGCTACCATCACTAGAAAAGTGATTAGTTAAACGCTCTAACATCATTCTTATAAATACCGCACTGGGGCTTAAAATAATAAGGTAACCAGCTATAACCCACAGTACTTTTTCGTTGTGCAATAACGCCATTACATTGTCAGTAAATTGCTGATCGTCAGTGAGCCAAATACTTATCGCAATAATGACAGTGATATGTGCAATTTGGTCTAATAAAAAAGGCACTACGCCTTTATTTGAATACGATTTAGCAATATCAATAAAGTAGTGACTGATCATAATAATAACGGTGGCCAGTAATACGCTGCTCAGTTGTTGCCAGCCAAAGCTATATTCCCAAAGTGCAACAACGACTGTACTGGTAACTCCGTGAACCAATATATGGTAGTAAAGTTTTTTTGCTTTAAAATGGCGGCTGTTTCTGTCGTTTACCCAACTCATGGGTTGCCAATAAAAATCAGCCAGTAGATGGCCAATAATCAGTGCGACGAGCAATAGTGAAAATTCCATTAGTCATGTCCTTGCTGTATAGCTTTAAGCCATTGTTGCGCATGTAAAATAAACCGTTCTACCAGCTGGTAGTTAGCAAGATTAAGTAGCTTAGTAACGTTTTCGCGGCTGGTGTTGAGCTCTTTAGCTAAGGCTGCATGGTTGTTATTAGTATGGGTTAAATACACATACAAAGCATTTGCTTGTTTTTGGGTTATTTTACACAGTAATATATCGACAAACGCTAAGTTTAGCTTGAAGCTCTCATCAACCGATTGATCTGCAATAGCAAATGTAAAACGCTGGTTTGTCATTTTATCTAATCCCTGCCCAGAGAGAGTAAACGCTGAGCCTGTAGCGGTTTTTGTACTCGTACCCGGGTTATCTATGTGGCCCAATGCCATACTTTGGCGCAATTCATAGCCGGCAGATTTTAACTGTAGATAAATGAGAATAGCGGTGGTAACTAACTGTTCACTTTTATCGAGTTGCAGTTGAAATGCATCCCCACGGTAAATATCCCAAGATGTTGTTTTATTGCAATTTGCACGTAAACTTTGCTCTAGCTGGTAAAGCATGGCATCGTATTGTTGTTTAGGTATTTTTTGCGATTTAATAATATCGCCGCTGATCACACCAATCATAAAAATCCAGATAGATTATTTATATGTAACTAATTTAGGTTACATTGTTAAATGTAACCTTATTTGGTTACATTGGGTTTGGTAACTAATTTAGGTTACTTAACACGCAATTGCAAGTATTACTCATTAGGACATAAGAATGACCTCACAACCAAGCAGTAAACCTCGTGTAGGTATTTTTGTCGATGTACAAAATATTTATTACACCTGTCGTGAAAGCTACGGTAAAAACTTTGATTACAATGCCTTTTGGCGAATGATGGAGCAACAATACGACATTGAGTGTGCGTTTGCTTATGCAATATACCGAGGTGATGAAAAGCAAAATCAGTTTCAAAATATTTTGCGCGCTATTGGCTTTGAGGTAAAGCTTAAGCCGTTTATTCAACGCCGTGATGGCAGTGCCAAAGGTGACTGGGATGTAGGTATAACCATAGATATGCTAGAGCAGGGGAAAAACCTTGATAAAGTTATTTTACTCTCTGGTGATGGTGACTTTGCGTTATTACTGGGGCATTTAAAAAATCAATATAATGTTCCGTGTGATGTATACGGTGCCGATAAATTAACCGCAGAGGTGCTAAAGCAAAGTGCCGAGCAGTTTCATTTAATAGACAAACAGTTACTACTTTAAAAAATAGTAACACTGCATTCTTTGGTTGATTTTTGAGCAGGATGTGTGCCTTAAACATGAGAGTTTCTAATACAGTGGGTACATAGATTAATTAAGCCTAATTTAGGCTTTTTTTATGGCGCTAATAAATTGGGTTTAGTGGATGAGTATGGTAATTTTAAGATTCAATTAGTATCAAGGAATTACATGCTTAACTACAGTAATATGCCGTTAGACAGAGGCTCAAATGCGCGCAAAGACCTTGCTTGGGTTGACGCAAAAAAAACAGCAGACAGTTTATGGCTTTTAGTTAAAGGCAATCATACCTTATTTGCTAACAGTAGCCCTGAGGTGGTGTACTTAGCTCACCAACAGGTGGCGCATTTAGATGTAACGCAGGCTATTCTTTTAGGCTCAAATGAGCAAGGTAATGCCGTATTTGCACTAGATGTAACTGCACTCGAAGAGTCGTTATTAGCAACTATTATTGGTGATGCCCAGTTTGCAGATATTCGTCAATATGGTACTCAAGTAGCACTTGAAGATGGCTCAAATGCAGCGCTTGCTCGTGGGTTATGTTACTGGCATGCCACTCATAGTTTTTGTGGCCGCTGTGGTACTAAAAATCACTTAGTTGAAGGAGGGCATTCACGTTTATGTGATAACGCAGCCTGTTTGCACCAAACTTTTCCGCGTACTGATCCTGCCGTTATTATGGTGGTAACTAAAACATTTTCTGATGGGACTGAACGCTGCTTATTGGGTCGCCAAGCAACTTGGCCAAAAGGATTGTATTCATCGCTTGCAGGCTTTGTTGACCCTGGTGAAACCCTTGAACAAACCGTGATCCGAGAAGTAAAAGAAGAGGCGGGTATTACCGTGGAAAAAGCAGAGTATATTGCTTCTCAACCTTGGCCGTTTCCTTCATCAATTATGCTGGGTTTTATTGCCACAGCAAGCAGTGATGAAATAAGCACAGAGCAAGATGAACTTGAAGATGCAAAGTGGTTTTCTCGCGAAGAACTTGCGCAATTTAAAGATTGGCACCATCAAGGGGAGCATTTAAAGCTACCTAGAGCAGATTCTATTTCACGTTATTTAATTGAATATTGGCGCACTCATAGCAAAGGATGAATTATGTCGAGCAAAAATAAAAATACCCAATTAGTGTCATCAGGGCGCAAAAAAGCGTACACCCATGGGGTAGTAAATCCAGTGGTACAGCGCGCTTCAACGATTGTGTTTGATTCTGTGAGTGAGCTTAAAGAAGCGGCTAAAACACGTGGCGACAAAACCTTGTTTTATGGCCGAAGAGGGACGACCACTCATTTTGCTCTGCAAGAGGCAATTACCGAACTCGAAGGCGGTGAGGGCTGTGCGTTATACCCATGTGGCGCGGCAGCGATAAGCCAAACGCTGTTATCATTTTTAAAGTCCGGTGATCATATTTTAATAGTGGACACTGTTTACGAGCCAACCCGTGATTTTTGCGACAAGATATTAGCTGGGTTGGGTATTAGTACGACCTATTATCCGCCAATGATTGGCGCAGACATAAAAGAGTACATTCAAGACAATACCAAAATGTTGTTTTTAGAGTCTCCGGGTTCAATTACCATGGAAGTTCAAAACGTTCCCGCCATGGTAAAAGTGGCAAACGATCATAATGTAATGACAGTGCTTGATAACACCTATGGCAATGGCTTGCATTATCGCCCGCTTGAACATGGTGTTGATATTAGTATTCAAGCCGCCACCAAATATATTGTTGGCCACTCCGATGTGATGATGGGGGTTGCTGTAGCTAATAAAAAGTATTGGCCAACACTTCGTGAACACTCTTATTTACTCGGGCAATGCACCAGTGCAGATGATGCGTATTTAGCACTACGAGGCTTGCGTACCATGGCAGTGCGATTAAATCAGCATGAAAAAGCCGCGCTAGAAGTAGCAAAATGGCTTGAGCAACATGCGTTGGTGGATCATATTCGCCATCCTGCGTTTACAACATGCCCAGGCCATGAGTTTTTCAAACGCGATTTTGACGGCAGTAATGGTTTATTTTCGTTTGTAATGAAAGCGGGTAATCAACACGCCATAGATGCTTTTTTAGATAGCTTACAACATTTCAAAATGGGCTTTTCGTGGGGGGGCTTCGAGAGCTTAGTAACGGCAAACCTATCAATGAAAGGGCTGCGCTCGCAAACAGGATGGGAGCATGGACCTGTTATTCGTTTGCACATTGGTTTGGAAGATGTTGAAGATTTAATTGCCGACTTACAGCAAGCATTAGCTATTTATGAGCAACATTTATAATTACTAATTGTTTAAATTACATTATTTGTTACAAAGCCTACCTCTGAGTAGGCTTTTTTTTGCTAGCAATTCAACGTGTTTACACTTAGTGTTGTTAAATAACGCTTATTTTAAATTATGAACAACGTCATTAAGGATAGTCAATGGCAACACCATCACCAGTTAACGTAGGGCGCTTAACCCAAATCGCGGGTTTTGAGCTGGTACGTATGTTTTTAACTAAACGAGGGCTTATTGCACTGGCGGCTTTTGCGCTAGTGTGGCTTGTTATTTTACGTTACCCCATAGGCCAAGCTGTAGGTATAATCAGCTCGCCAGACTTTGAACAAATAGCCCGTGATATTTCCGGCTCTATTGGATTAAGTAAGTTACTTGATTGGCCTGAAGCCGAATTTGCTATGTATTGGCTTATTGCTTTGTATAGTTTTCCTGTTTTTAGCTTATTTATTTGTAGTGATCAAACCGTCGGTGACAGAGAGCGCGGTACGCTAAGGTTTTTATCATTACGCTCAACTCGCTTTGAAATACTCTTTGGTCGATTTTTAGGGCAGTTAGCGGTACTAACCTGTTTAGTTGGCATCACGCTTATAGCGACATTGGCGGTGCTCGGGTTTCGCGAGCCGAGCTTACTTGCTGGTGGCCTTGGTCGTGCTGTTTCAATATTTTTAATACTCATTGTTACTTTTACGCCGTTTGTAGCCTTAATGAGCTTAATTAATACTTTTGCGAGCTCATCTCGCTTATCTATTGTATTAGCTATTTTATATTTCACAGCCGGCGGCATTATTGTTGGATTACTGGAGTGGCAAATACCCGCATTAAGTGTGCTTGATTATTTATTCCCTGGTGTGCAAATAGAGTTATTAGCTGGACAAAACTTACCGTTATTGAGCGCATTAGCTATTCCACTTGGGCAAACAGCGGTGTTACTTGCAGTTGCCCAACGTATTTTTGCAAGGAGCTCATTATGAAATCATTAATAACAGGGCGTAATTTAAGTAAATCATACGGCTCAAAACTGGCTCTTAATAATGTGAATTTTGAGATTCAAAAAGGCGCGCCAGTTGCATTAGTTGGCCCTAAT
This sequence comes from Pseudoalteromonas sp. BSi20439, assembly GCF_000241165.1. Classification (NCBI taxonomy): domain Bacteria; kingdom Pseudomonadati; phylum Pseudomonadota; class Gammaproteobacteria; order Alteromonadales; family Pseudoalteromonadaceae; genus Pseudoalteromonas; species Pseudoalteromonas sp. BSi20439. The sequence goes on along the minus strand of NZ_BADW01000061.1, from coordinate 4,702 downwards.
GGCGCAGGGAAAACCACTTTATTTAGTTTGTTGTGTGGCTATATCGCACCTAGCATGGGTGAGCTTGAAATACTCGGCCATAAACCAGGTAGCGCGGCTTTATTTAATAAAGTGAGTGCGTTACCACAAGATGCACAGCTAGATCCGCGTTTTAATATAGATAAACAACTTAGCTTTTATGCCAAGCTACAAGGTATGGGCACCAAGCAAAGCCAAATAGAGGCACTTCGAGTATTAGATTTAGTGGGTCTTAGCGAGGTTGCAAAAAACCGCGCAGGGGACTTATCTCACGGTATGCGCAAGCGTGTAACCATAGCACAAGCATTAATTGGTTCACCGCAAATTGTAATGTTAGATGAAGCCACCGCAGGGCTTGATCCGATTCATGCCAGAGAGGTCAGAGAGCTGGTGTCTGAACTGTCGTCTCAAGCGACGTTTATTTTAAGCTCTCATGATTTAACTGAACTAGAACGACTTTGCTCCCAAGTACTACATTTAGATAAAGGCATATTAAGCGAGCATCAAACTAAAGCGGCGAATACTGATAAGCACTTTTATACCTTAATGCTAAGTGAAGCGTATCAAAATGTGGAGCAACAACTGCAAGCAATTGAGGGTGTGAGTCGTGTTTATATGAGTCAACATAAAGAGTATGTGATTGAGTATCAACCAACTAGCGATTCACTTGACATCGCGCTGTTGCAATTTTGCCGCCAACAGAATTGGCAGTATAGGCAGTTAGTAAATGGTCATACTCTAGAAAATCAAATATTTAAACAGGAGAAACTATAATGGGATTATTTAGTGGTTTAATGGGTAACGCCAGTGAAGTGGATGACGCCGATTTAGAAAAAGTATTGGCTAATACGCTTATTGAAGGTGAGCGAGTTGAAAAGGCGTATAAAGTAGTTCGTGATATGTTTATCTTTACTAATAAGCGACTAATTTTATTAGATAAACAAGGTGTGACTGGTTCTAAAATGGAAATGATCAGTATTGCTTACTCTAAGATAACTAAGTTCAGTAAAGAAAGTGCGGGGCACTTTGATTTAGATGCAGAACTGAAAATTTGGGTTGGATCTGATCCAAATCCTATCAGCAAAGACTTTAAAGCAGGCGATAACATAAATGATGTTTATAGGATAATCAGCCAGTACTCATTATAGAAACAACCAAAAAGCGGTGCAAAATTAAAGTAATTGTTTACAGTTTGTTGCGATTACTTTAACATAAAATTCTCCAACATTTTCTTACAATTTCCCTAACAAATACAATTGCTTGGTTCAGTTTTCGTTCAGTTTCGCAGCGTTAGCATACCCCCACTTTAGCAATGCAGTTAAAGTACAAAAACAATGTACATAGGGATGTTTCATTATGAAAAAATTAGCGATTATTATTTCAGGTATTTTATTATCAAGTGCTGCACACGCTGCAGATAGCTATCAATCAATCAGTAACTTAGGTTATGCAGATACTGATAACAACGATACTATTAGTGTGGACTCAACTTACTACTTCTCTCCTAAAAGCACACTAGGTCCATACGACCAATTTGAATACATCAATAAGCAAAGCAACGTATTTGGCGGCTACGCAGATGACGACTTTGGCGATGTAACTGCTATTGGCGGTGAATACTTCGTTGAAGATTTTATGGTTGGTGCGTCTTACCAAAATGCTGATTACAACTCTAATAACGAGTTCTATACACTTTCAGCTGGTTACTTTTTCAACCCTGACTTACTTGCAAAAGTAAGATTTGTTGATAAAAAAGACGGCGATAACGTTACATTATTTTCTTTAGCATACAACCACATGCTTAACGATACAGATTACGTAGGTATCACTGTTGAATCAGATGATGATTTTGACTCTCGTTCAGTAGCTGCTAAATATTTCATTGATTTACAGCAAGGTAACTACCTAACTGTAGAAGGTACATTTATGAGCCTTGATGAAGCAGATGACCAGTGGAACGTAGAAACAAACTACTACTTTTCAAAAGCGACTTCTGTGTTTGCATCTTATGATAAAGAAGACAACTACACCTTTGGTGCTCAACACTTCATCAATAAAAATATTGGTTTAAAAGTGGGTTACGGCAACAACGCAGATGACTCAGATTACGATGCTTACTTTGCTAACATGCGTTTTCAGTTTTAATTAAGCGTTTAATCGCATAAATTAAACCAGTTAAGTAGTGAAAAGCCCACATTTGTGGGCTTTTTGCTGTGTGTAATAAATGTGTAATCCTACTTATCGTTATATTTTAAATTGCAATTGGCTAGGCTCATCATTTAGTTGCACTCGACTGGCTAGCCATTGTATTTAAATTAAGATCGGTCATAATTAAATCAGTGTTTTTATAACTGTAAAGGAATGTGCTTATGTCAGTATTTATTATATTACTGGTTGTGGTGATCGTGGTGTTTGCGATTAAAGATATCCGCCTTAATTTAATTACCCGACCCACTTTTAAGATGTTTAAAAAAGTATTGCCGCCATTATCGCAAACTGAGCGAGAAGCAATGGAGGCAGGTGATGTGTGGTGGGATGGGGAGCTATTTAGTGGTGATCCTGACTGGCAAAAGTTACATAATTACCCGCGCCCACAGTTAAGTGAGAAAGAAACTACGTTTATTGAAAATCAGGTCGAAGCGTTATTAGCTATGCTTGATGACTATAAAATAGTACAAAAAGATAAAGACTTACCCAAAGAAGTCTGGGATTTTTTAAAAACCGAAGGTTTTTTTGCAATGATCATCCCAGAAAAATTTGGAGGATTAGAATTTTCAGCCATTGCTAACTCTACCATAGTGTCAAAAATCGCCACTAAAAGCTTAACCGCTGCAGTGACGGTAATGGTGCCTAATAGCTTAGGGCCGGGTGAGTTATTACTTCATTACGGAACAACTGAGCAACAAAACCGCTGGTTACCGAGCCTGGCAAAGGGCGACGATGTGCCTTGTTTTGCATTAACCGGTCCAGAGGCCGGTTCAGATGCCGGCAGTATTTCCGATTCAGGCGTGGTATGCAAAGGCGAGCATGACGGTAAGGAAGTTTTAGGGCTGCGTTTAAATTGGTCAAAACGTTACATTACCCTTGCGCCTGTGGCGACAGTACTTGGCCTTGCATTTAAAATGTATGACCCTGACGGCTTGTTAGGCGATGAAAAAGAACTGGGTATTACGTGTGCACTAATACCAACCGATCATCCGGGTGTTAAAACCGGCGAGCGTCATTATCCACTCAATATGGCGTTTATGAATGGTACAACTTACGGTGAAGACGTATTTATTCCGCTTGATTGGATTATCGGTGGTCAGCAAGGGGCTGGGCGCGGTTGGCGCATGTTGGTTGAGTGTTTAAGTGCTGGGCGTGGTATTTCGTTACCGGCATTAAGTACTGCAACAGGGCATTTAGCGGCTAAAATGACTTCGGCTTATTCAGTTGTTCGTCAACAATTTGGTGTGTCAATTGGTCAATTTGAAGGGGTTCAAGAAGGGTTAGCACGTATTGGTGGCTTAACTTATGCGCTGGAATCGTGCCGGTTAATGACAGCTGGCGCCATTGATTTAAAACTAAGTCCATCGGTAGTGACTGCTATTGCAAAATACCATATGACCGAAATGGGTCGAACGGTAATGAATGATGCAATGGACATTCATGCAGGTAAAGGGATTCAGGTTGGGCCTAATAACTATTTAGCACATGGCTATATGGGTATTCCAGTTTCGATTACGGTTGAGGGCGCTAATATTCTTACCCGTAATTTAATGATATTTGGCCAAGGCGCAACTCGTTGCCATCCGTTTGTATTAAAAGAAATGGAAGCGGCAGCAATGGAAGATGATGACGCCGCACTTGAGCAATTTGATGGCCTACTGATGAACCACATTGTATTTGCCATCAGCAATGCAAGTATGGCTTTAGTGCATGGCTTAACTCGCAGCCATTTTGCCAAAGCGCCTGTATGTGGAGAAACCGCAGCTTACTATAAACAATTAGGGAGAATGAGCCGAGGACTTGCGCTTACAACTGATGTTGCAATGCTCATGTTAGGCGGTGAACTTAAACGCAAAGAGATGATATCAGCGCGTTTAGGCGATGTATTAAGTCATTTATATATTGCTTCTACTGTATTAAAGCGTTTTGAAGATGAAGGGCGTCAACAGGCTGATTTACCTTTCGTTAAGTATGCAATAGAGACATCGTTGTATGAAATAGGCCAAGCATTTGATGGCTTCTTTAAAAATTTCTCTAACCCGGTGGTTAACTTTGCCCTCAAACGCATTGTGTTTCCGTTAGGCAATCATTATCACAAACCAAGTGATGCAACTTCACAACGTATTTGTGAGCACATGACGCAACCTGGCGTGTTTAGAAATAGGCTTACTCATTTGTGTTACATCGATGAGAGCGCCGGCACTGGGGTGATGGAAAATGCTTTTTTAGCGATGCACGACATGCAAAATCAATTTAAACAGTTAAAACAGTGGCAACGAAAAGGTAAGGTACCTGCTACTTTTGATATTGAACAAGCTGTTGATTACGCTCTTGAGCATGAATTACTCACTAAGCTAGATGCTGAGGCTATGCATCATGCTAACAGATTGCGAATGCAGGCTATTGCGGTAGATAACTTTAAATCTGAAGATATCTAACCTGATGCCAAAGCAATAAAGAAGATAAAAGTAAAAAA
>NZ_BADW01000062.1:0-1293 GCF_000241165.1 Pseudoalteromonas sp. BSi20439 | reverse complement strand
GAGGGCGTTCAGAATTCTGTGTCAGCCTAAGTTGCTAAATATCTAGCACACCATCTAACCTACCTTCGAAGTGGATGGCCAATTGCGACAATGTCAGATTCCAATTATGGATTGGCATTGTCCATTTCTTCGAGGCATTCAATATGCCTGCATACAATAATTTCATCAAGCTGTTTTCATTAGGGAATGCTCCCTTAGTCTTGGTGAGTCGCCTAAACTGACGATGTACAGCTTCAATTGCATTTGTGGTATAAATAGCTTTTCGCACGTAATCTGGATACTTGAAGTAAACCGACAGATTGCCCCACTTACGACGCCAAGACTCGATAACGATAGGGTATAACTTGCCCCATTTGGCATCTAATTCGGCGAGAGCGGCTTCTGCTGCATCTTTAGTGGCTGCCTTATAAACGGGTTTCAAGTCAGCCATAAACTCTTTTTGGTGCTTTGAAGCAACATACTTCATCGAATTACGAATTTGATGAATAACGCACTCCTGCACTTCGGCGTCAGGATAGATTGTTGCTATTGCTTCAGGGAAGCCTTTTAGTCCATCAACACAGGCAATTAAAATATCGGATACACCACGATTATGTAAATCTGTTAATACTGATAACCAATAGTTAGCCCCTTCACTTTCAGAGATATATAAACCAAGTAACTCTTTGCGGCCCTCGATATTGACACCTAGTACGGTATAAATAGCCTTACTCACGTAGCGCCCATTTTCTTTAATCTTATAATGAATGGCATCAAGCCAGATAAACGGGTAAAGCGTGTCTAAGCTGCGCGCTTGCCATGCTTTAAGCTCTGGTATCAGTTGGTCTGTTACGGCAGTGATGGTGGCCTCTGATACCTCAACGCCATACATATCCTGTATGTGGCCTCGAATATCTCGATAGCTCATACCTAAAGCAAACATAGATAGGATTTTCTCATCAATTTCAGGCGTTAACTTGGTTTGGTTCTTTTTAACAAGCTGAGGTTCAAACGAACCTGAACGGTCTCTGGGCGTTTCAAGTTCAAATTGACCTATGGATGACTTAACTGTTTTTTTGGTTGAACCATTTTTACGGTTAACTTGGGTCTCAGATTCTAAATGCTGCTCTAATTCAGCTTTAAGAGCCGCTTCGGTGAGTTGTTTAATTAATGGTGTTAGAACACCGTCTTCGCCAGTAAGGCCTTTACCAGCTTGAAGTTCAGCTAATGCTTTGTTGAAGTCGAAAGATTGAGTCATGTGTCACTCCTGTTTTCTTAATAATACTGAAATGACACAGATTTCTAAACACTACC
>NZ_BADW01000063.1:0-2173 GCF_000241165.1 Pseudoalteromonas sp. BSi20439 | reverse complement strand
AGTAAATCCAAAGATGAAGCCGAGCGCGAAGTAAATGACTTTGAGAAAGGTCATTAATATAAAGCGTGTTAACAGCTTTACTTGCTAATAAAAAACCGCCAATTGGCGGTTTTTTTGTTGGTAAATAATAAAATCACTAGATTTAACATATTCGGTAATTCTTTGAATTAACCTGCCTGTTTATTATTTGAAATCGACGCCAAAAGTTCAGATATCAGCTGCCTATCTATCTGAGCATTTTTTTCACTCAGTTTATGAATAAACTCTAAAGGTGTAAGCCCATGTGATTTTTCTTTAATGGTAATACTCGCGCCTTTATCCATTAAAAGTTGCACTAAACCAAAGTCATTAAGCAAAATAGCCGAGTGTAGAGGTGATAAACCATCTATGTGACTTAACGTATTTACTTTGATTCCTTTAGAAATAAAGTATTCGATATAAGCATCGCGCTTATCTATATCTTTAATTTCAAATAAAAATGCTAGACCAGCGCCTGATTCAAGTGATTCGATATCACCCTTATCTGCTCTATAATTAAGTAAATAATATTCACAAACGTCACTTGGTATATAGCGAGTATTATCATCAGTGCTGCAAATAGTAACATCTTCAATATCACTATTAATAAGCGAATACAAAGCAACTGAAGAATATCCAACAGATAACAATAGGAACAAAAAAATAGTAAGCTTTTTCATTTCTACTCCCAGATTACTTTACTATCAGCATCGCTATATATTTAAAAATTTAATACTCTCCCTATTCTCACATTAGTAAAAGGCTTGCCTTTTACCTCAGAGCACAAGTGCACTTTGTAAGCACCAATATGATTACCAAACTTTTTAAGTGTTGTTAAAAATGACATAAACAAGAAGCCTTAAAAATAGGCCGTGAACATTTTTTGGAGGGTTGCTACATGATTCCCTATCAAGCTTAAATATTCACATGCCTTTGTAAATAGGCCTCACATGATAAACAAGCCTATATAAAATACAATAATTAAAACTTTAGATGTATAGGTAAATCGAAAGAGAAGCTGAGCGCGAAGTAAATGACTTTGAGAAAGGACATTAATATAAAGCGAATTAACAGCTTTACTTGCTAATAAAAACTGCAAGCTGGCGGGTTTTTTTATGCCTTAAACTTTAATTGAGCTTTGAAGTGCTCAGTATTTTTTCATGATTGGAGCTAACTTATATTTGTATTTAATTTGATAAATCCAAACTATTTCCTAAACTCAAAATTAATCTCATACAAATAAGTTATCGTTTATTAAATTGTTTCTACAAAATTTACTAAGATAAAACCTCAAAGGTAATAAATATGAAAAGCATGAGCATCCCAGCGTTAATAATTAGCTTAATATTATCAGCTAATGTAATGGCTAAAACTGTCAGTATTCGGGCTGATAGCTGGTATCCAATGAATGGAGAACCTGACTCTGAAAAAGAAGGCTTTATGATTGATTTTGCCCGCGAGGTTTTCTCTGCTGCTGGGTATGATGTTGATTACAAAATCATGCCTTGGGAACGTGCCATTGTATCCACCCGAGAAGGTAGCTCTGATTGCGTTGTTGGTGCTTATACTGAAGATGCGCCTGACTTTAATTTCCCTGCTGAACAATGGGGAAAAGATATAACAGGTTACTTTATATTGAATTCCTCTTCATGGGTTTTCAATAACCTAGACTCTCTACTAACAGAAAAAGTTGGCGTAATTGAAGGTTATGCTTATGGCGAAGATTTAGATAAATTAATCGCATCAAGAAAGGATATTTTTAAATCAATTCCAGGGAATGACGCGCTAGAGAAAAACTTTAAAAAGTTAGCCGCAAATCGGATCGATGTCGTTATAGAATCAGTTTCCGTCGGAAAAGCTAAAATTAAGGATATGAACTTAGAAAGTAAAGTGAAGCTTGGAGGCCAAAATCCTTCCTCTGATTCAATTTACATAGCATGTTCACCGAATACCAAAGGTAAAGCGCTAACACAGATAGTAGATGAAGGCACAAAAGCAATGAGAGAATCAGGCAAGTTATCTCAAATAATGGAAAAGTATGGTTTAAGCGATTGGAAATAAAAAAGTTAAATAGGTGATTAACAATAAGCCTAGCATTGGGTAGTTGCTTTATTAATTTTTAAAATGGGTAAGGAGAGTGTTCAGAATTCTGAGC
>NZ_BADW01000064.1:0-74581 GCF_000241165.1 Pseudoalteromonas sp. BSi20439 | reverse complement strand
AGATCTTCACAAATTGTGTTCTATGCTCATTTGAGGTACAAACCTTATTACAGGGACATAGTAATGCTCACAATTAACCACTTTTTTAATTCATTAAATTTAACAAAAAAACTTATTTCCGCCTTTTTAATTGTTGCCCTAGTGCCAATAGCGATAATTATCACGGTCACTATTAATACAGCGTCAAACTCGATGACAGAACAGGTTTATTCCCGTTTAGACGCGGTGAGTGAAGTAAAACAAAGCGCTGTTGAACACTACTTTAACAATATTGAAAATAAGCTAAATGCGCTGCAAGCAAACCCAGAAATGGCTACTATTGCGACAAAGTTTATAGAAGGATTTAATGATATATCCCCTTCAGCTTCATCAGCGTCTCTAAATCGCTTTTATAAAGAGTCTTTTACCCCAAAATTTAAACAGCTAAACCCAACAGACACTGCCTCTTCATCCCTATTAGAACAAATGAATCCAAAAAGTATTGAGCTGCAATCTCGTTATCTAGCTAATAACCCAAATCCAATTGGTGAAAAACAAAAACTAACCGCCACTGGGCAATCAGATAGTTACGAGCAAGCGCACCGTAAATACCATCGTTATTTACGCGATATGACCAATATAAATGAGTTCTACGATATTTTCATTATCGACCCAACAAATGGCAATATTGTTTACTCCGTTTATAAAGAAGTCGACTTTGCCACATCGCTACAAACAGGGCCCTATGCTAAAAGTAATTTAGCGAGTTTATTTCAACAATTAAAAAACAGCAACGATCCTCAAGAAATTGCATTTGCAGATTATAAACAGTACTCCCCTTCATATAATGCCCCTGCTAGCTTTATAGGTAAGCCTATTGTTGTTGATGGTAAAACGGTTGCTATTTTAGCCGCCCAATTATCGATTGAAGATGTCAATTCAATCATGAAAGAACGTGGCGGGTTGGGCGAAAGCGGAGAAACCTACCTTGTAGGTCCTGAGGGGTTAATGCGCTCTGACTCTTATATCGACCCGAAAAATCATTCTGTAGAAAGCTCATTTAGAAACCCAAATAAAGGCACAGTGAATACCTTATCTGTAATCAAAGCACTAAAAAATGAAAAAGGGCAGCATGTGATAAGTGATTATAACAATGAGATGGTGCTGTCTGCATTTGCACCTGTAAATGTCTTTAATGTTCGCTGGGCACTCATAGCAGAAATGGACGAACAAGAAGCTTTTGAGTCGATAACCAAACTTTCCCAACAACTCATTGTTATACTTTTCATCACTATTTTCATTGTTACTATTGCCGCATATTGGTTTGCGCGAACACTAACAAAGCCTATACATGCACTGGCTGATACAATGAAAAAAGTGGAACAACAAGGAGACTTTTCATTACGAGCAACTGTCTATTCAAGCGATGAAATAGGCGTTAGTACTCAAGCATTTAACACTCTTCTTGATGCTCTGCAGTTATCTATTAGTGAAACAAACCGTGTTATGAATCAAATGGCTGAGGGAAAATTCGATCAACGTATTGAAGCGCCATGTCGAGGGGAATTAGACACGTTAAAACAAGCAACCAACGATTGCGCAAGTTCACTAAATGGTGCGATAAACGAGTTAAATAACATTGCGATTGCTATGGCTGATGGTCAATTTGATATTCAAATTAATGCCTCAATGTCAGGCGAATTAGGCACCTTAAAAAGTAATATTAACCAATCGCTTTCTTCAATAAATAACACTATGAATAGTATCGTCGATATTATGGCTAACGTAGAGCAAGGTAATTTTAAAGAACAAATCACCTATCCAGCGAAAGGAAAACTTGCGCAACTAAAAGACAGCGTGAATAACTCAGTTAGTAGTTTAAGTATTGCTATAGATGGTATTAGTGACGTTATGAGTGCATTACGACAAGGCCAATTTTCAGCACAATTAGATGCCCCCTTAGCTGGCCAGCTTGATATATTAAAACAAGATATTAATTCCAGTATGGCTAATCTAAATAATGTAATGAATGAAATAGGTGAAGTCATGACCTTTGTTAGTAAAGGTGACTTTAAAAAAATGATAAAAGGTGAAGCCAGCGGTCAACTTGAGCAGTTAAAAAGTAACATCAATACATCAATCACTGCTATTGATAATGCTTTAACTGAGATTTCATCAGTTATGCTAGCAATTAGTCAGGGGCGTTTTGATCATACTATTTCATCGACTATGACAGGCCAACTAAATAGTTTAAAAACAGATATAAACCATTCGGTAACTAACCTCGAGCGCGTCATAAACGACCTCAATCAAGTAATGGCCGCGATGGCAAACGGCGATTTTTCTCATCAATTAAAACAGCCATTACAAGGCCAGTTGGAAGATTTAAAAAATAATGTAAATGAGTCTACCTCATTAGTTTCATTGGCTATAAATGAAGTCAGTAGCGTTTTATCAAACTTAGCTAAAGGTGACCTTACCAAAAATATAGAGGGACAATATCAAGGCGTATTCGATACCCTTAAAAGCGACACCAACGCGACTATCGAGAAATTAACCAATGTCATTCAAGAGATTCAAGTATCGGCTAGTCAGGTTATGCAAAATGCAGGTGAAATAGCTTCAAGTAATACTGAAATAAGTAAGCGCACAGAGGAGCAAGCTGCTAATCTTGAAGAGGCAAGCTCAAGTACTGAGCAAATGCTAGATGAGTTAACTAAAGTATCTGAACAATCAAAAAGTGCAGTGGCATTGGCAAACAATGCAGAGCAAATTGCTGAAGAAGGAAATCGCTTATCAATACAGACTGTTAGCGCGATTGATGAAGTAAATGAAGCCAGTAAAGATATTAACGAAATACTTTCGGTTATTGACAACCTCGCTTTTCAAACTAACTTGCTATCACTTAATGCCGCCGTGGAAGCTGCTAGGGCTGGCGACCATGGAAGAGGCTTTGCTGTAGTAGCTAATGAAGTGGGTGATTTAGCGGGACGCAGTGCTAAATCTGCGAAGCAGATAAAAAGTATTATTGTAAATAGTAATCAAAAAATAGCACTTGGAACTGAATTAGCCGACACCTCAGGGAAAAAACTAAAACACATAATGCAAGCTGTTAGCGATGTTAGTAAAAATATAATACATATAGCGCACTCAACCTCCGCACAAGAGCAAGCAATTAAAGAGGTTAATCTTGTTGTACAACGGTTAACGGGGCTAACTCAGGCTAACTCAGCGATTACAGAAGAAACAATGGCGGCTGCGCGTCAAATGGCAGAACAAGCTACCGAGATGAGAGTACAACTTAATTACTTTCATCTAGAAAAGGAGCAATAATAACCTAAAGGCGCTGCTAGTGATTCTGCTAACGCTATGCCTTTTTTAACTTGAGAACCGCTATGAGCCATTATAATAATGGCTCATCATAAAGTTACGTCACTTTACCCGCTAAATTAAAACGTGGCTGGGTATATAGCTGGCTTTTAACCACCTCAGCTAAAATAGCCACTGCCTGCCAAATCTCTTCAAACGAAGTATAAAGTGGCGTAAAACCAAAACGTAAAATATTAGGCGCACGAAAATCTGCAATTACCCCTTTTTCAATTAACGCTTGGCATATAGCAAATGCGTCGGTATGTGAAAATGCTAGTTGGCTACCTCTTTGGCTCGAATTTTCAGTGGAACATAAGCGCAAATCACTTAAGCATGAATGTGTTTGTACTAATTTAATAAATACGTCGGCAAGTGCAATCGACTTTTCTCTTACTTGAGAAATGTCTACGTCTTGCCATACATCAAGCGCAGCATCTAAAGCACTCATCGCAATCACACTAGGTGTGCCACATAAATACTGATTTATAGTATCAGCACCTTGATATATTGCATCAAAAGCAAATGGTTTAGCATGACCCATCCAACCTGATAAGGGTTGCTTCACAGCAGCTTGGTGGCGTTTAGCCACATATAAAAATGCAGGTGAGCCTGGGCCACCGTTTAAGTATTTATAGCCACAGCCAACGGCAAAATCAGCATTACAGTTATCAAGTTCAACTTGTAAAGCTCCCGCACTATGGGCTAGATCCCATATCACCAAAATGCCTTTCTCGTGGGCTAACTGGGTGAGCTTTTGCATATCCAGCAACTGACCGGTTCTAAAGTTGACCTGCGTTAATAGCAACACAGCCACTGAATCATTAAGGTTTTGCTCAATACTTTGCTCTGCCACTAATTTAAGCTGACATAAGTCGGGGCCTAATAGCTCACTTAGCCCCTGCACCATGTATAAGTCAGTAGGAAAGTTATCCTCGGTGGATAACACCACATTTCGCTCAGGGTTTAACGATAATGCACTACTTAACAGTTTAAATAAGTTAACTGAAATAGAGTCACAACAAATCACTTGGCCTTTTGCTGCGCCAATAACCGGCGCTATTTTCTCTCCTACCTGAGTTGGTAAATCAATCCATTGGTGATCATTCCAACTTCTAATTAGGTGACTACCCCATTGCTGGCTTACCACCTCTGCTACGCGCGACTTTACTGCTTTAGGCAAAGCACCTAATGAATTACCATCGAGATAAATAGTGTCTGCGGGTAAATCAAATTCGTCACGCTTGTGAGCCAGCGTATCCGCTTTATCAAGCGCTATAATCTCATTAAAATTCATTGTTACATCTCATTCAAATTTTGTATTAGTGTATTAAATGCAGCTGATCCCGGATGGATCCAATCAAAATGCCCCACGCCTTCTAACATAACAACTGGACGTTTAAGCTGTTCTAAATTAAAAGCAGGCACGATGGCATCTTGGTCACCTTGTAAAATAATGCTTTGCGGATGAAGCGATTGCTCACTCGGGTTAGCTTGCGTGTATGCCTTAGGTTTATCGGTTGGCATACCTTGCATAAAATCTTGAGTCACTTTTTGACAACTATTATCACCACGCGCATACGCTTTTATATCAGTAATAGGGGCCAAGCCAATAACCCCTTTAAGCTGGCTTATTTCACCACCAGCAAGCAATGCTAAATGCCCACCTGCCGAATGCCCTACCGCAACTGATCCCGCTAATTTAAACTCGCCATTATTGTAAGTACTTGCCGCTAAAATACCGGCTTTAACATCATTAAACGTTGCAGGCCAGCCACCACCGCTTGCACCGCTTCTTCTATACTCTAAAGACCATACATTAAAGCCAGCTTGTGCAAGCCCCGTACTTAACGCATACGTGTGTTTAATATCGTACTCACTCAACCAACAACCACCATGGAGTAAAATAACTAATGGCGTTTGCACCAGTGTTTGCTTTGCACGCCAAAGTAATGCGTACTGTGACTCATCACTGCCGTAGGCTATTTTTTCATCAGCTGAGTTAAACCCAAGCGAAGCCACACTTGCGTATGCAACATTATTATCTACATCAGGAAATTTAACTTGCTGCGCGGTGGCGTTGACCAAAAAAGGCCATACAGAAAAAATAAAACTACTAAGTTTTTCAAAATAAAGTACTTCCTTTTATAACCTTAAAAGCGATATAACTGAAAACGCTGGCAGTCGTTTATAAATGTTCTATACGACTTACCAGCGCTATTACGTCATTATTAATAAAATAAATCGAATGATTTATTGTTGTTTAAAAACCGTGCCTTCTTTCATAACAAAATCAACATCCAATAAAGCACTTATATCACTTAATGGGCTGGTGTCTAAGGCAATAATATCAGCAAACTTACCAGCTTCTATAGTGCCTAAGCTATGATTCATATCAATTAAATCAGCCGCGTTAACCGTTGCCGACTTTAAGATATCAGCAGGAGTCATACCCGCTTGGTACATTAATACCGCTTCTTGTGCGTTAATGCCGTGCTTAGATACGCCACTGTCGGTACCAAATGCAATGTTAACCCCCGCCTTATAAGCCTTAGTAAAATTATTTAGCATATCGCCACCAACCTTGATTGCTTTGCTTTTAATGGCTTCAGACATAAAATCAGAGTTATTGGCTAAGTTAACCACCGTATCGCCAGCAAGTAACGTAGGCACAAGGTAAGCACCTGTCTCTTTAAATAGTTTAATACCTTCATCGTCGGTGTAACTACCGTGCTCTATACTATCAACGCCCGCACGTAATGCTGCGTTAATACCTTGGGCAGCATGGGCATGACTAGCTACTTTCCGCCCTAAACCATGTGCGGTATCAACAACTGCTTTGAGCTCATCGTCTTGCATTTGCTGACCTGTACCGGTAGTCGTATCCGAAAGCACCCCACCAGTAGATGCGACTTTAATTAAATCAGCTCCATACTTGATTGCGTAGCGAGTTTTTTTGCGACACTCTATTGCACCATCACACACTGTGGGCGGTGTTTTCATCGTGAGTAAGTCTGGGCTCATACCATCAACATCTAAGTGCCCGCCGGTAATAGTAACGCCAGCACCAGCAATAATTCGAGGGCCACTTATCCATCCTTTGGCCACCCCATTTCTTAGTGCATACATTTGCTCACTTTGACTGCCTACATCACGCACTGTAGTAAAACCCGCCAGAAGGGTTTTGTTAGCAAAATGCACACTGCGCATTGCTACATCTGCATCAGACATTTCCACCAGCTCTTTTTTGTTATCTGGCCCAAGCTCACCTTGTAAATGCACATGCATATCCATGAGTCCTGGCATAACAAAGCTGGTCGACAAATCGATTAGCTGAGCATTTTCACCAAAACGGTTGATAGGTAAAAAACCCGCTGATACCGAAACTATTTTGCCATTTTCTATTACTACGGTTTGTTTTTGTTGTGGTTTTTCTCCGGGAATAGCTAGCAACTCTCCTGCATGAATCACTTTAGTATCCGCATGTGCATTAGTAGCAACGATGTTGACTGCGAAAAAAAACGAGGTAACCACACTCAATCGAAATATGCTCATTAAACTCTCCAATGAATCGTCATTAGTTAATAACAACGAAACAACGTTAAAATATTGTTATATCACTAATACCTTATCAGGAAAGTTATAAAAACAAACCACTATCATACTTTTATTACAAAAAACGGCTGAAAGTCAGACTATTAAAACAAAAAAGCAGCACACCTAATTGGTCGTGCTGCTTTTAAACATCGCAATTAAAAATAAACCTTACATTGTTTCCTGGGCCTAAAGTTAAACTTTAAAGAAGGCAATTTCTTTTTTAAGCGAACCAGACAAATCAGTAAGTACTTTAGTTGCCGTGTCATTTTTATTCATCGATTCAATGGTTTCTTCAGACATTACCGCAACCTGTTCCATTGCAGCACTAAATTCAGTTACCACTTGAACTTGTTCAGATGCCGCGCTCGACACCTGCTTCACCAAGTTCAACGAGTCCATTGCTTGTTCCTCAATGTGTTTGAGTAAATCTGTTGCCTGCATAATTTTCGCTTTGCCGTTTTCAACCTGTGGCTGCGTTGTTTCCATAGCACTTACAGATGCCGCCGTTTGAGTTTGCACATCGTTAATCATAATCTCAATTTGTGAGGTGGCTTCACCGGTGCGCTGTGCTAACTGGCGTACTTCGTCTGCAACAACGGCAAAACCGCGTCCCGACTCACCTGCTCTTGCAGCTTCTATTGCGGCATTAAGAGCCAGCAAATTAGTCTGCTCAGAAATACCACTGATCACACTCGCAATGCCGCCTATTTGTTTTGTATTTTCAGCTAATAACCTTATTTGCTCTACCGTTTCATCAACGGTGGTCGCTATGCGTTCCATTTCGGTAGCGGCGGCATTCACCACTTTACGACCTTCCATTGCATAGTTAGCGGTTTGCTCTGAATTAGTCTCTGTTTGTGCTGCAATATCGGCTACTTTATCAATGCTAGCGCTCATACTGCTTAATTGTGAGGCTGTTTGAGTAGTTAATTGAGCTTGTTGCTGCGCACCATTTAGTACCAATGTAGAACCATCAGACACTTCTTCTACTTTGTCTTGTAGTTTGTTAGACGCATAAATAATATTCTTAGCGATACTGGTCAACTTTGTACTCATGGTATCTAACGAATCAAGAATACTGTCTGTGTGAGGTGTTTTTAAACTCTTGGTTAAATCACCGTCTGCCAATACAGCTATAACTTGCTGTGCTTCATTAGGCTCACCGCCTAGGGTCGCTCTGAGGCTTTTATCAATAAGTATACCCACAGCAACAGAGAAACTGATCGCGATAGCGCTCAGTATCAGCATAAAGTTTTCAAATGTTCCGGCAACGTCTCTTGCTTGAGGTGTCGCTATTTGGTTTTGATCTTCCTGATAATCAATAAACTGATTGATAGTGTTAAGCCAATCAATAAAAGCAGGTCGAGCTTCATCAAGCACCTTTTCATCAACCGGCTGACCAGCCTTTTTCATTGCAATAATTGTCTCCACAATAGGCAACGTTTTTGCCTGAATAGCCTCAATACGGCGTAAAATATCACGCTCTTTTGCTGTAAATATCGTGTCGTTATTTAGCATTTGCCTCATCTGCGTTTCAGATTCAGCATAAAATCCTTCTAATCTTTTGATTTCCTTTTCATATTCTCTAACCCTTGCGTCATTATTTGCAATAGCTATATCTCTAATGGCAATAGCACGGTCATGCACACTGCCTCTAAAGTTAATAGCGTAGCGTTGCTTTACTGAGTTTACATCAGTGATTTTTGCTAGGGTTCTATCGATATAGTTCACACGATTAATACCTTGCGCAGTCAGAAGAACTAACAACGCTAGTACAATTCCAAAACCAATAGAGAGTCTTGCCCGAATGGACAATGACGAAAAGAAGTTCAACATAAATAGGCTCAATGAGAAGTGATAGGCAGTTATACGAATGTTACCAAAAAATAGCCTTCTTTATTATCAATAAAGCTAAAAATAATATAAAAGAACTATTTTTAATTGCAAAAAACGCAAACCATTAAAAAAAGCCAAACAATTGGTTTAAAAAATAACCACAAGCAAAAAACAAATATCACTGTTCAGTAACAATGATGGCAACGTAAGATCAAAAACTTTTTAAGCTCAAACCCAAAATGAAATTAGTTTTTTCATGCAGCTAAACCTGATAGGTGTGCCTATACTTAATCTAGGTGTTGTAATACTTTTCATATACAGGGAGCTTATGGATATTAAAGACATAAATATTGCGCTGCTAGAAAAGTGCAATTTTCTTTTAATGGTATTTGATAATGACGATCAGCTTAGTTACCTTTCTTCTAGGTGGTCAGAGCTCAATATTGCAGCTAAAAACATACCAACCATTAAAAGCTTTTATGCCTGTTGTACAACTGAAAGTAAAACACTATTACAACAAATTAACGCTCTACAATTGCAACATAATGAGTTAGACCAATTTGATATTAAACTGAAACTCGCCACCGACTATTTCATTAAACTTAACTGTTGCTTGCATAGCGTGCAGCAAAACCAGCGCCAATATATGGTTTTAATTTTTAACCAGCACTTTGCCCAAGTGTCGTCTGTTATTAGCAATAACGAATTACAAACCATCATAGAAAATGCCGGCGAAGTTTTAAAAGTGGGTTATTGGCAACTCGACTGTAACACTAGCCAATTATTTTGGACCGATGAAATTTACACCATTCATGGTGTTTCACCCAGTAACTATTCCCCTGAACTAGACACAGCAATAAATTTTTATCATGAAGACGATAAACCCAAAATAGCCCATGCGGTCGAGCAAGCTCTTGCGAGCGGGCAAGGGTGGAGCTGTATAAAGTTGCGTGTTGTAGGTAACGATCAACAAGAGCGCATTGTTATATCAAGCGGCAATGTATCAAGAAATAAAAACGGTGCAATCACTAAGTTATATGGCATTTTTCAAGATATATCGGGGAGTGAAAAAATCGCTCTAGAGCGGGACTTTTTAGTTACCGCACTCAAAGAAACTACGGTTGGGATGGTGATTGCCGATAAAGACAAGCGCGTTATTTGGGTAAATGGCTCATTTGAAAGAATAACAGGCTATACACTCAATCAAGTGGAAGGTAAAAAACTAGGTGCTATTTTACAAGGTGAAAAAACTGACGCCAACACAATAGAGCAACTTAAAATTCATCTTAAAAAAGGCATCCCTATTACCACCCGAATTTTAAACTATACACAAAGTGGGGACCCCTATTGGAATGAACTGGCCATATCACCCATTTTTAGAGACGGCAAAGTGGCTTATTACTTTGCTGTACAAAACGACGTAACCAAAGAAATAAACATTGAGCATAAACTGATCGCGCTTAACACCAGTTTAGAGCAACGTATTCAGGCGCGTACTCAAGAGCTCTCTTCACTTAATAAAGAGCTAGAAAAACAAGCCAATATAGACCCACTTACAGGCTGTTTAAATAGACGAACTTTATACAGAACGCTCAGCGATGAACTATTAAAAACGCAAAATAAAAACACCTATATTTCATTATTAATGCTCGACATAGACCACTTTAAAGCCATAAACGATAATCATGGTCACGAAGCTGGAGATTTAAGCTTAAAAGAGCTCACCAACACATTACGCTCCTTAACTAGAAAGCAAGATTTTGTATTTCGCCTAGGCGGTGAAGAGTTTTTAATTATTATGCCCAACACAAACAAAGCCGAAGCTAAGCAAGCCGCAGAGCGAATTAAAAACACGATTAATCAACATCAAGTTTTCTATCGCAATAAAAACATTAGCTTTACAGTAAGTATTGGGCTGCTTACTCATGATGGCTCTATCAGCTTACAAAACAGCTTAAAATACGTTGATGACTATTTATACGAGGCAAAAACTAAAGGTCGTAATAGAATTGTTGATTGAACAGTTTTAAATCAATTAGTAAAAACTTAACTAGTCATATAAGCTAACTACTTGAGCATGATAATTTAATTGAATTTTACGCTAGCTCGAGCATTATTATTTTTATTCAATTACTCATTGTTAAGTACATCAAAAACAAGGTTACATAATGATAAAAGCGTCAACACCTAAAGATGAACTATCACGGCTAAAAGATTTATATGAGTATGACGTTTTAGACACTGAAGCTGAAAAATCCTTTGACGATTTAACCCAACTTGCATCTGATATTTGTGATACGCCAATCTCACTAATAAGCCTCGTTGATCCCGACAGGCAATGGTTTAAATCAAAGCAAGGTCTTGATGCAGCCGAAACAGCTCGAGATATTTCGTTTTGTTCTCACGCAATTTTAGAAAACCAAGTATTCGAAGTTCAAAATGCACTGACAGACACCCGCTTTCACGATAACCCTTTGGTTACAAACGACCCAAATATTCGTTTTTATGCAGGTGCACCTCTCATTACACCTAGAGGCAATGCTATAGGTACGTTATGTGTTATTAGCGATAAACCAAAAAAGCTTTCCAGCAAACAAATAAATGCTCTTACTGTTTTGAGCAAAGAGGTCATTGCGCAATTAGAGCTTAGGCTTAATAATAAAAAGTTAGTGATGGCATTAGAAAAACAAAAAAAACACAATAAAGAGCTAGAAAAGTTAAAAGAAGAAGCAGATACGGCCAATAACACAAAGAGTAAATTTTTGGCAAATATGACTCATGAGCTGAGAACCCCATTGCATGGGATTTTAAATTTAGCTGAATTTGGTATGACTGAAACCACAACAGAGGAAAAAGACAGCACCTTAAAAAGTATTTTAAAGTCAGCACATTACTTATCAAATATTGTAAATGACATTTTAGACTTTTCTAAGATTGAGGCTGGCAAGTTAGAAATTGAACATATCCACTTCAACCTTAATGACGTTATTAGCGATGTAATAAAACCTCAGCTACAGCAAGCGTCTGCTAAAGGTATAAAGCTTATTACATCGGTAGATCCTAAAATAGCAGACAATTTAAAAGGCGATCCTCTTCGGATTTCGCAAATTTTAAATAACTTGTGCTCAAATGCGATTAAATTTACCAACTTTGGCCAAGTAGAGCTGAAGGTAAGTGTTAAAAGCACTACATTACAAACACAAGTACTCACCTTTGAAGTTATTGATACAGGGCTTGGGATTAATGAGACTGTTCAAGCGCATTTATTTAAAGAATTTCATCAGGCAGACTCATCGACCTCAAGAAAATATGGAGGTACAGGTTTAGGCTTATCAATTTGCGCTCGTTTAAGTGAGTTAATGCAGGGGCAGCTTAGCTTTACCAGCAAAATAGGTAAAGGCTCGACGTTCACTTATGAGCAAAGCTTTGAGATTGCTTTATTGCCATCAATACCAAAACAGAGCACTGAGTTAACAAACCTGCAAGGTTGTACTGTTTTAATTGCCGAAGATAACAAAATAAATCAGCTTATTATTGTTAAAATGCTCAAAGCCCATAATGCTAATTTAATTATTGCAGAGAACGGTAACGAGTGTGTCCAGTACTTTAAAGAGCACCCGGTAGACTTAATTTTCATGGATATACAAATGCCTGAAATGGATGGGATAAAAGCTACTCAGGCTATTAGATTGCTTCCTACAGGTAAAACCGTTCCAATTATAGCTATGACAGCAAATACCTTAAAACAAGACATTGAGCATTATTTAGATATTGGTATGGATGGCTACTTAACTAAACCGTTTGATAAAGCTAGACTCAATAGCTTACTCAATGTTTATAACCCTAGAAACCTTAACCTAAAGAACTTAGCAGTAAAAATTAGCGATCCTAATATTTCTAGTAACAGGAAGCTAAACCAAATATGCAAAGAGTTAAAAGCACTCATTCCCGGTGCAAATCGAGTCAGCCTGTGGCTATTTAATAAAGAATACAGTGCATTAAATTGCCTAATTTGCCTTGATGAAAATAATGACGTGTCCAATGGCACTGTTTTAACTGCAGAAGACTCACCTGCTTATTTCAATTATATTTTAACCAACCAAGTACTCGACGCCTCCGATGCTAGAAACAACGACGTAACTAAGCAGTTCACTAGCTCTTACTTTGAGCCACTCGATATATACTCTTTACTTGATTACATTTATATACTTGATAACAAACCGTTAGGTGTTATTTGTTGTGAAAGTGTAGGCTCAAAGATCACTTGGAGCCATACTGATAAAGAGTCGTTAATCAAAGTCGCAGACGTTACTAACTTGTTTTTATCAAAGCAGATTGAATCCACATAACAAAATACACTCAGAAAAAAATTAATGACTAATAAATTAAGAGGTTTAATGAGGAGTGAAAACTCAAAAGCCTTGCACCTTATTAATTCACTCTCTATGTAGCTAAAACCCAGGTTAACGTTGTTAGCTGCCTACAGGCTTAGGTATAATGACCTATCTTGGCTGTGTTTATTAGCCTCTAAATTGGACCATCTCCTATGAAAAAACTATCTGCTGTGCAAGTAAAACAACAAGCACTCGTCCTCAATGTTGCTGATAAAATAGAAGCGCAAGGCCGGGCTGAAATCCCAGGCATGCTGCAATGCTGGTTTGATGTGGAATATCATTTATTTCCAGGCTCTTTACTAATGTGTTTTCAGTTTGAAAACCAACAAGCATTAACTGCTGCAGAGCCTGACTTATTAAAATGGCAAAAGCGTTTAAGCGCTGCCATGCTTAAAAAAGGCGTGATTTTAAAAGATATGCGTAAACATTTAGTGTTTACCTTAAAAGGACCGGACGACTAAACCACTTATAGCGAAAGCACACTCTACTTTGGTGTGCTTTCCAAATTAAACTCATTAACGTGCTTAATTAGCTCTGGGAAAAACGCCAAAAAAGCCCATCTAGCTCATTGTAATGGCGGCATATATCTTCTGCAGCGCCAGAAAAAGTATTAGTAAAGCGAATTCGTTTAGCAATATTATCAAGCGCCAGCCCCACTCCATCAACGCTTTCGTACTCTTTAAACCAATCGTTTTGCGTCATACTAGTTACCACACGTTGCATTCGTGTAGGCATTACCGGTATACGCTTATCCAAAAGCCCATAACTGGTGTGCTTAAAATCAATTAATGATTGGTTATTAAACTGCCGCCAATGCGCAATAAGAAAATGATCAAACACCACATCAACAGCCACGCCTGCAAAGCGCCTTCGCTTAGGTGAAAAAAGCTGTTTTGCTTCTTTAACTAAAGGATGTGCGTCAGTAAATTTATCCACTAAATAATGATTATCTAGCGCACTTTTAACAGTTACCGGTATATGTGTTAACTGCCTTTGACCACCAAAATCTCCCAACAAATTCCCAAAGTGAGAATCAGCCGTAGGCTGTGCTAAATAAAGATGGGCTAAGTAATTCAACGTAATCTCAGCAGTTGTACAAAGTATTTAAATAATAACGCAGTTTTAAATAAAATTCATTTTAAGGAAGTACGGTTTCATTTAGCCTTATTCTTCAAAACTATCAACCCAATTACAATTGTATTTTATAAATTCAGTAAAGAGTCAGGCCAATTTTGTTATCACTGTTGCTACATTTTTGGTACTGCATGAGTCATAAAACGCCTTGCTTAACCTTCTCTATTTTTTAAATACCCTCTTTAATTGTAACCAAGGCCACCTAAGCATTATGATTACAACTTTTTTAAGTCAATCACAACAAGTCGCACTGCAACAAGCATTGATCAACAGCAAATTGTTAAACAATGATGCTGCAACTAGTGGTAACCCACCATTACTTGAGCAACAAGCCTATAGCCATATTGCAGTCACCCTTTATCGCTTTAATTTACACAAAATAAAATGGTCATTTTTTTTAAAAACAGCCATAACCACAGCAAACAATGTATGCCAATGGTTAACCAGTGAACTTGCCAGATGCCAGCAAAGCTATAAAGCCCAACCCGATGAAGCAGTAATCGTTGAACAAAGTGCATTTTTTAGTGGCGTTTTTAGCGAAGAGCTCGCTTATATTGATAGTTTATTAGGGGCTGAAGCATAAGCTCTTAAGTTTATTTAAGCAATTAGGGTCGGCTTGGGTCACCCATTAGTTTTTCAGGTTTTTGACCATGTTTAAATTAAATTTAAATAATAAGAACACTTGGTTTTTGAATAAAAAGATCAAGAAAGCACAGCAACCTGCTTGACCGGAACTTTCTAATGGGTGGCCAAACTAACTATGCCACTACACACTTAGTCAGTACTTTCATCCTTCTATCAGAGAAAAGTTCTCACCTCCAATAGGGTTATTCGAAAATTGGTTTAATGAAGATTACCATTTAGAAAACTCTCCGACACCAGAAGCATCAAAATTCTTAAGAGCTTGGAAATCAGAAAGCTCACTAATGAAGCGGCAATACATTGTTACAGTGTATTCCTATGCTGTCAGACAGTTAACATATGATGGTACTAACCAAAATTACGCAAAGGCTCTTATCAAAGCTGCCGTTAACAGTTTTTAAGAAAAAAGATGAGCCACTAGAGCTCACCTTTTCAAGAGTTATAGTTTGGGAATCTATTTGTTAAAAGTGAAGTCCCTATTGTTAGTCATAATTAAAATTTGGGAATATTTAAGCTTTATCATAAACCCTTTGCCTATGCTTTTCATTTTCGCCTGACACAAGCCTCTGAAAATCTTCAAAGGCTTTGTAGTAACTAAAACACCACACTATTCCGGCCATTTTGCTTGGCTTTGTATAAGTTCAAATCAACACGCTTTGCTGCCTGCTCAGCATTCTCATGTGGTGTTATTTCAATAACACCAATGCTTACAGTCGAATTAATGCCTAAGGAAGTATGTTGTTTTTCTGCTATTGAATGCCTGATACGCCCTGCTATCTCTTTTGCATTTTCAAGGGTTTGGTTTTCAAGGACTATCAAAAACTCTTCACCACCAACTCGTCCCACCATATCTGAACAGCGAACTGTACTCACGATCGAATTTACGATAGAAATGATTAGCTCGTCACCAATATCATGGCCGTATTGATCGTTTACAGCTTTAAAGTGGTCAATGTCAATGGAAATCAATGAACTTACTCGCTTATTGTGTAAATTCTTTTGCATGACACTTCGTTTCAAATTAATGATAGCCCTGCGATTAGCAATGCCTGTAAGTTCGTCTTTTAAAGCGAGTACTTCAAAGTGCTTTTTTTGACGGGCTTGCTTAAAGCTGTAAATGGCAAATAGGATTAAACATACGCTGGCAATAATGAGTGTTAAGTGCTGCCAAAAAGCCTTACCTTCAGCTACGGTTAGTAACTCTTTTTGCAGAGCTGATGCTTGTTCAAGCCGAGTTATTTCTCGTTTTTGTTGTTCTAGGTCAAAGTTTAGTCTTGCTGATATAAGCGCATTATTAGCAATGTCTTTTTGCTTTTGTTTTATTATCGTTATCAATTGTTGTTGAGCATCGATGTGTAACGAGGAATCATTTGTGACTTCAGCTAGTAATGAGGCAAAGTTAAAGTATCTTTCTTTAAAACTGACTGACCATGAATTTTGCTCAGTTTGTAACTTGTTAAATAAAGTGAGGGCTGCGTTTAGGTTATTACTTTTTAAGTGCCACTGGGCTTGTGTCATGGTTAGCAATACTGTGATCCAGCTACTATCTATTTTTAGTTTATCAACAGCTGTTAAATATGATTTTGCAGCATTGAGTTGATTTTGTTCGGTGTACAGCTCAGCTAACTTTATCAATACGTAAGCATAACCGTCATCGCTTTCGTAAGACCTTACATCGTTCTTAATTGACTGATACAACTCTATAGCTTTAGGGCGATTTCCGCTTTTTTCATAGGCAAAAGCGAGTTGATCGATTACTTTATAATGTTCTTGTTCATTAAATTGTGTTAATTCAGTTGCGGCGCGTTGCAGTTGTTCAATTGCAAGATCAAAGTTAAAAAGGGCTATATGAATATCTGCTATTTCTTTTAGTGCAAGGGCTTGTTCGTAGCTATTTCCAGATTTTTCAAATAGCTGATAGGCTTTTTGCGCTGCATGGAATGCATCCTCATATCTTCCTTGAGCTAAGTAAATGCGATTTAATATAATGTTAGCTGTAGCAATGACGTTTAGCTCTTTTGGGCTTTTAGCGTGTTCAGAGTTTTTGGTTATAGGCTTTAAAAGAGTTGTCGCTGCTTGGTAATGGCCTTGAATGTATTCTTGGGCGGCTTTACATGCTATGAACTCGTGTTTTAGAACTTGAACGCTCGACTTTTGAATGATCGAGCTCGCTT
Source organism: Pseudoalteromonas sp. BSi20439 (assembly GCF_000241165.1). Lineage (NCBI taxonomy): Bacteria > Pseudomonadati > Pseudomonadota > Gammaproteobacteria > Alteromonadales > Pseudoalteromonadaceae > Pseudoalteromonas > Pseudoalteromonas sp. BSi20439. Next base: position 57,459 of record NZ_BADW01000064.1, on the reverse strand, counting down.
GTTTTAAAAAGTGTTTATAGGTGATAAGTCCGTTCGGTGTAGCTACATCAGAGAACCAACACTTAAATGTCATTACTCGGGCATCATCAAGCACATTTTTATATGGTATTCCTTGTTCTAATTTTTCTAAAATAGCCCTCGATTCAGCTCTAGTTGTATAACCATAAAGAACCTTATCTATTTCACTTTTTACTTCACTGGCTGCTAAATTGGCAGAAAAAAGAACAAAACATAAAACCCTTAACATTTAAACCGTTACTCCATCAGGAACTACTATTCCGTAATTTAAATTTAGTTATTATTCTTCAATTGAGATTAACACAAAAGTTGTTTCAACATAACAACTACAGCTGAAAACAAAAAAGGTGAGCTAATTCGCTCACCTTTTCAAGAGTTATAGTTTGGGAAAAGAATTCCCAATCTATAATTATCATTCCCAAACTATAATAACTCTGATCATTTCAAAAATTAGTCGCGGTATGTCTCAATCGGAGGACATGCACATACTAAATTACGGTCGCCGTATACGTCATCGATACGTGTAACCGTTGGCCAGAACTTATCTTTAGCAACTGCTGGTACTGGGAATGCAGCGTAAAAACGGTCATACGCACGGTCCCATTCATTACCTAACACATCAGCTTGTGTGTGCGGTGCAAATACCAATGGGTTGTTTTCGATAGACCATTCACCAGAAATGATTTTATCAATTTCACCTTTAATCGATACCATCGCTTCGATAAAGCGGTCAATCTCGCCCTTAGACTCAGATTCAGTTGGCTCAATCATTAATGTGCCCGCTACTGGGAACGACATTGTTGGTGAGTGGAAACCATAATCTTGTAAGCGCTTAGCAACGTCCATTTCAGTAATGCCTGAGGCTTCTTTTAATGGGCGTAGGTCAATAATACATTCGTGGGCAACGCGATTGTTACGGCCACGGTATAAAATTGGGAAGTGCTTGCTAAGTTCATTGCTTAGGTAGTTAGCATTTACAATCGCCATTTCTGTCGCTTGTTTTAAGCCTTCAGAGCCCATCATGGCAATGTAAGCCCATGAAATAGGTAAAATAGCTGCAGAGCCGTAAGGCGCTGCCGATACTGCACCATTTCCTTCATTAGTACCTGGTACGTTAATTACGCTGTGGTTTGGCATAAATGGCGCAAGGTGCGATTTAACACCAATTGGGCCAACACCTGGGCCACCGCCGCCGTGTGGAATACAGAAGGTTTTATGTAAGTTTAAGTGCGATACATCTGAGCCAATAAAGCCTGGGCTAGTAACACCTACTTGCGCGTTCATGTTTGCGCCATCCATGTAAACTTGGCCACCATGCTGGTGAACAATTTCACATAATTCACGAATCGTTTCTTCGTATACACCGTGGGTAGATGGGTACGTTACCATGGCACATGATAGGTTTTCAGAGACTTCTTCAGCTTTTGCTTTTAAGTCTTCCATGTCGATGTTGCCGTTTTTATCACAGTTAACAACCACAATTTTCATGCTGGCCATTTGTGCCGAAGCTGGGTTAGTACCGTGTGCAGAACTTGGGATTAAACATACGTTACGGTGCGCATCCCCTCGTGACTCGTGGTATTTACGAATTGCGATAAGGCCTGCGTATTCACCTTGTGCACCTGAATTTGGTTGCAATGAAACCGCGTCGTAACCGGTAATGTTAACTAGCCAATCGTGTAGTTCGTTAATCATTACTTGGTAACCTTCTGCTTGGTCTAGCGGGCAGAATGGGTGAAGGTTAGCAAATTCAGGCCATGTAATTGGGATCATTTCAGCGGTCGCGTTTAGTTTCATGGTACATGAACCTAACGAGATCATAGAATGATTAAGCGCTAAATCTTTGTTTTCAAGGCGCTTAATATAGCGAAGCATGTCTGTTTCGCTGTGGTAGCTGTTAAAGTTTGGATGCGTTAGTATTTCATCATCACGCACTAAGCTTGCAGGAATAGACTCGCTGCCATTTGCTTCAACATCAGCGGCAATCGCATCTACGCTTAGGCCATGGCCTTCGCCTAAAATAATATCAAATAACTCAGCAACGTCTGCACGGGTTGTGGTTTCTGATACTGAAATTGAGTATTCACCCGCATGGTTAGCAGCAAAGTTAACGCCTTTAGCCACAGCACGCGCAATCACGTCGGCTTTGTTTTCATCAACCACTGTTAATGTGTCAAACCAAGTAGTGTGTTTAAGTGCCACACCTTTTGCTTTTAAGCCGGTTGCTAAAATATCAGCAAAACGGTGAATGCGTTGTGCAATGGTTTTTAAGCCTTGCGGGCCATGGTATACCGCGTAAAACGCAGCCATGTTCGCTAGCAATACTTGCGCAGTACAAATGTTTGAATTGGCTTTGTCGCGGCGAATATGTTGCTCGCGGGTTTGCATTGCCATACGTAATGCATCGTTACCTAAACGGTCTTTTGATACACCAATAATACGACCTGGTAATGAACGTTTGTATGCATCACGTGTTGCAAAAAATGCGGCATGAGGACCGCCGTAACCCATAGGTACACCAAAACGCTGTGCTGAACCCAGTACTACGTCGGCGCCTAATTTACCTGGTGCTTTTAATAGTAATAAGCTCATGATATCGGCAGCTACACAGGCAATCGCTTTTTTACTTTGTACGCCAGCTATTAGGTCAGTTATATCAACAATTTCGCCTGATGTTGACGGGTATTGAAATAACGCACCAAAAATATCGTGGTTCACAGCATCGGCGGCTTTACCTACAATAATTTCAAAACCAAATTGCTCTGCACGGGTGCTCACTACGTCAATGGTTTGCGTGTGTACGTCGTCGGCAATAAAGAACGCATTGGCTTTTTTAGCTTTAGATACACGTTTTGCAAGGCCCATAGCCTCGGCTGCAGCGGTTGATTCGTCAAGCAGTGAGGCACTTGCTAAATCTAGGCCGGTAATATCTAGGGTCATAGTCTGGAAATTTAATAGTGACTCTAAACGCCCTTGTGCAATCTCTGGCTGATACGGTGTGTACGCTGTGTACCAACCCGGGTTTTCAAGTACGTTACGTAAAATTACGTGCGGTACGTGAGTTGGGTGGTAGCCTTGGCCAATATACGATTTGAAAACTTTATTTTTGCTTGCTACTGATTTTAAGTAGCTTAGTGTTTCAACTTCGGTGCGGCTTTCGCCGATATTAAGACCTTGCTCAAGACGAATACCAGCAGGTACAGTTTGACCGATCAGCTCTTCAACGCTCGATACTTCAAGAGCGCTAAGCATGTCGTTTACTTGCGCTGGGCTTGGCCCAATATGGCGGCGAATAAAATCTTGCTTTTGCTCTAATTGTTCAAGAGATTTGGCGTTTGACATGTGTCCAGATTCCTATGATCCAAAAAAATGTGATTATTACTAATGGGTAACTAGCAATAATAAAAATATGTATGATTTAGCGGCTCACTTTGTATGGAAAAATAAGCGCTTTAATCATAAAAGCCCCAATGTTTTAACATAGAGGGGCTTTTATTAATTAACGATTAGTCTTCGTCAATTGTATGCGCGTAACCTTCAGCGTCTAATAAGTTATCTAACTCAGACTCTTCTGACGCTTTAATGCGGAATAACCAACCGTCGCCGTATGCGTCGTTGTTTACTGTTTCAGGCGCATCTTCTAGCTCTTCGTTAATGGCAACAATTTCACCGCTAATTGGCGCGTAAATGTCTGATGCCGCTTTTACTGACTCTGCTACTGCACAGTCTTCGCCAGCATCTACTTCGTCGCCTACTTCTGGTAATTCAACAAATACCATGTCGCCAAGTAGTTCTTGCGCATGCTCAGAAATACCAACAGTGTAAGTGCCGTCGCCTTCGTTACGAACCCACTCGTGTGAAGGTGCGTATTTTAACTCGCTAGGGATATTGCTCATTTTTTTCATCCTTTGGTTTAGATTGGGAGAATACCAATGAATAAGGCTAACTTATTTATTGGTATAACCAAATTATTTAGATTATTGATTTACCGTTACGTACAAAGCCCGACTTAACTACTTTTACGTTAACTAATTTTTTACGCATTTCTACTTGAGCTGTGTCGCCAGTTGAACGTGGTACACGTGCTAATGCAACACTATAGCCTAATGTTGGTGAGAATGTGCCAGATGTAATAACACCTTCGCCACCATCAACAATTACTTTAGAACCACTGCGTAGTACGCCTTTTTCTTCAAGAATAAGACCTACTTGCTTGTGAGTACTTTTTTCTGCACGTTGTTTTACCAAAACATCACGACCAATAAAGTCACGATCTTCTGGCTCCCATGCAATAGTCCATGCCATGTTAGCTGCCAGTGGTGATACGCTTTCGTCCATATCTAGGCCGTAAAGGTTCATACCTGCTTCTAAACGCAGTGTGTCGCGCGCACCTAAGCCCGCAGGCGCCACACCGGCATCAAGCAATTGCTGCCATAAATCGGCGGCTTGCTCGTTTGGTACTACAATTTCGTAACCGTCTTCGCCAGTATAACCTGTTGTAGCAATAAATAAATCACCGGCTTGAACACCAAAAAATGGCTTCATGCCTTCTACTGCAGCTTGCTGGTCTGCGTTTAATACCTGGGCTGTTTTAGTACGTGCATTAGGGCCTTGAACCGCAATCATGGCGTATTCTGGGCGCTCAGTAACCGTTACAGCAAAATCGCTCGACACCTTAGCTAAATGTGCTAAATCTTTTTCACGGGTCGCTGAGTTAACCACTAAGCGATAAAATGTTTCGCTAAAGTAGTAAATAATTAAGTCGTCGATTACGCCGCCTTGCTCGTTAAGCATGCCAGTGTAAAGCGCTTTACCTGGTACGGTTAACTTAGCAACATCGTTAGCTACTAGCTTGCGTAAAAACGCTTGTGCTTGCTCACCTTGTATATCAACAATGGTCATGTGCGACACATCAAACATACCCGCATCGTTACGTACAGCGTTGTGTTCTTCTATTTGTGAGCCGTAGTTAATTGGCATTTCCCAGCCATGAAAATCAACCATTTTTGCGCCGGCTTCAAGATGCTTTGCATGTAATACTGTTTTAGAAGTCATAATATTCCTTCACTTTTAAATTAACCCATGTGTGTGGGCGTGGCCTCAATTAAATGAGGGGGAATAACATGGTAGCCATTAATAAGCCTACCAAATTGTAATCTTTAACTTTTTATCCGTTAGGCTGCTTGAGTGTTGGTAACACTAAAGCCCTGTTGCTGCATATACTGTTGCCACTTATCAAGCGTGGCAGTTTTAGCAATAACAATAAACTGCTGTTCGTTGTTTTGATCTACTGCAGTAACAAACACATCACCACTTTGCGCGCCATAGCAAAGCTGCGCGTCAGCAAGGCGTAACCCTGGGGTTAGTTTAAATGCCTCAACTAAGGTATCAAATGCATTGTCGCCTTTTAAAGTAAAGGTCGCTAAGTCGGTGCGTACCACAAAGTCTATATCGTATCTAAGCTGCTGCTCGTTAATGAGCGCTTGTAATTGCAGGCTAGCATTAACTGGAAGTACAAATCGAAAGGCGGTTTCGCTAAAGTAGTAAACGGCGTAGCTAAAATCAGAATTTAAATCACCATCCAGTGTGCCTTTAAAGCCAAAGCCACTAGCGGTAAGTTTGGTGAGGTCATGACCTAAAATAGCACTTAAAAATACCGATGCTTCACTACCACTAAAGTCAATAACAACGTGACTGCTATCGGCTTGTAAGGCATTAATAACCGCGCTGTTAGCGTTGCTATGGCGGGCAAACATAATCGGGTTAAAAGTCATAACAAATACCTATCAATCTTTAATAGCAAAAGTATATTGCGCAAGCCTTACAACAACAAATTGTAATTACTTATCAATTGATAAATAATACTTATATATATAGCCATATAAATAGTAATTTTAAATATGAAAAATATTTCAACCGACAGTTTACGAACTTTTGTTATGGTGGTTGAGGTTGGTGGATTTGCCAAAGCAGGCGATTTACTTGGCCTTTCGCAACCTGCGGTGAGCTTACAAGTAAAACGCTTAGAAGACTTACTCGGCTATAAATTATTTAAAAAGCAGGGGCAACGACAAGTGCTCAACCAATATGGCGAGTTATTACTGCCTATGGCAAAGCAAATGGTGCAGCATAACGATGCCATTTTGCAGTTGTTCACCTCAGAAAGTGTAACCGGTAAAGTGCGCTTGGGGATCCCTAGCGAATTTGCCGCGCGTATTTTGCCCTCCATTATTGGCGATTTTGTGGCGCTCTACCCCGAGGTATCACTTGAAGTAAAATCACGTTTAAGTAAACACCTGCTCTCTGATGAGCGCCAAGATCAATTTGATTTAGTGTTAGCGCTTAACGAGCAACTAGACTCAGAAAAATTCCCTATTTTTATTCAAGACCAATTAGTGTGGGTGGGCGACCTATCACTGGCACAAAATGAAACGGTAACCTTAGTGACCGCGCCTGAGGGCTGTATTTACCGACGCAGAGCAACTCAGGCGCTTGAAAAAGCAGGCATTAAATATCGTATTGTTTACAGTAATGCCGATTTAACCGGTTTAATTGCCGCATTAAAAGAAGGCTTAGGTATAACAGTGCTCGCAAAAAGTACCGTACCTAACGATTTAGCCTATCACTTACACACTAAACATTTACCTGCGCTTGGTAGCATAGGTATTAGTTTAGTAAAAACCGCCAGCGAACCTGAAAACGCGGTATTTAAACTCGCCGAATTTATTAAGCTGCGCTTAGGCTATCCCACTGCTTAAATAACCTGAACTCTGGATAATAAATCTATCCCACACAGAGTTCAGGTTAAATTAACCGCCACCAGCCAATACATTATCCTAATTTTATAAGATTAGAATAAACACTTAGTTAAAAATGTTATAAAAATAGCGTGTTTTTACGACAAATGTAAATATAACTAAAACTTAATAATATTGATTCTCATTCGTTAACATGTTTAAATTACGCCAATTTTAGTAGTTGAACTATTTTTAGGGTAATCAATGTCACATAAATTTTTAGTTTCCTCGTTAACTGCAGCCGTAGCGCTGTCTTTAAGTGCTACAGCAATGGCAAAAGATGCCGGCGGCGTTGAACGCAACTTTGAACAAATTACCGTTATTGGCTCACAAGCAGCAATTAACGATATTCCAGGATCTGCTACATTTATCTCTGATGAAGAATTGCAAAAATTCGAATTTACCGATATTTCTCGCGTATTAGCATCTGTACCAGGTGTATACGTTCAAGAAGAAGATGGCTATGGTCTGCGTCCTAACATTGGTATGCGTGGCACAGGTACTGGCCGTAACGATAAAATTTCAGTAATGGAAGACGGCGTACTCGTTGCACCGGCTCCTTATTCTGCACCATCGGCTTATTACTTCCCAACTATGGGTCGTATGGAATCAATTGAAGTATTAAAAGGTGCTGCCTCAGTTAAATATGGCCCGCGCACTACCGGTGGTGTATTAAATTTACTTTCTCGCAGCTTACCAACTGAAGCAAATAGCTCTATGGGTATGGTTGACGCGGCACTTGGTAGCGATGGTTACTATAAAGGTCACGCTTACTTCGCTAAAGAAAAAAATAACACTGCTGGCTTAATTGAAGTGTTTTCTTACGGCGCTGATGGTTTTAAAGAATTACCTATAGGCGATGACAACACTGGTTTTGAAAAAAATGACGTACTGGTAAAATTTGGCCATACCTTTGGTGAAAACGATGCCCACAACATTGAGTTTAAAGCTAAGTACTCTGAAGAAACATCAGACGAAACGTACATGGGCTTAACTAACGCAGATTACCAAGAAAATCCTAACCGTCGTTATGCGGCATCGCAAAATGATGAGATGAACACCCGTCATAATGCATACCAAGTAAACTATGCATACCGCTTTGGTGAAGGTTACGAATTTTTAGCAACCGCTTACTTAAATGACTTCCACCGTAACTGGTACAAAGCCAGTAAAGTAAGCGAAAGCTACCTTGAGCAATACAGTGAATTTGAAGCAAGCCCAACGGCTGAAGGCATCGAAAACATAGGTGTTAAAGCTAATAACCGCGACTACCAAGCTAAAGGTGTGCAGTCTGAATTACACATTCCAGCGGGCGATCACTACATTACAGTTGGCGTACGTTACCACGAAGATGAAATGGATCGTTTCCAGTGGGAAGACAAATACACGCTTAATCAAGATTTAAGCATGACTCTTACCTCACAAGGCGCACCAGGCTCTAATAGCAACCGCTTAGACAGCGCCAAAGCAAGCACCCTATTTATTCAAGACGAATGGACAATGGATGCATTAGTAGTGAGTGCAGGTCTGCGTTATGAAGACATTACTATTACCCGTGAAGAATGGGCTAAATCAGATCCAACTCGTAGCCAAGGCTTAACGAAAGACATTTCAAACGATACTGAAATTTTAGTACCGTCTTTAGGTGCTACTTACACACTTAACGACAACGTAACGTTACTTGCAGGCATTCAAAAAGGTTATGCACCCGCAGCGCCAGGCAATGCTGACCAAGACGAAGAAGAAAGCGTCAACATTGAGTTTGGTTCTCGTTTTAATGCAAACGGCTTTAACGGTGAAGTGATTGCATTCTACTCTGATTACGACAACATGCATGGTAACTGTACCGCGTCAGTAGGCTGTAGCGACGACAACATTGGCGACCAATACAACTACGGTGAAGTAGAAGTATCAGGCTTTGAATTTAGCGCTGGTCGTACGTTTAATACTGCATCAGTTGCGTTCCCAGTTAAACTGACTTACACCTACACTGATTCAGAGTTTAAAAACACATTTGATTCAGAAATTTGGGGCTCTGTAGAAAAAGGCGATGCAATGCCTTACGTACCAGAAAACCAAGTTGCTTTATCATTTGGTGCCGAAGTGAATAACTTTGTTGTTAATAGCCAAATACGTTACGTATCGGATGCACATGCTGACCTTTCTGACTCAGGCTTAAATGCGATTGATAGCCGTGTTGTATGGGATTTAGCTGCTAAGTACTTAATTGATGAAAATCAAAAAGTATACCTAAGCGTTGATAACCTGTTTGATAAAACCTACATTGCTAACCGCGCAAATGGCGGTATTCAACCTGGTAAGCCACGCTCAGTACAAATGGGTTACTCTTACAGCTTTTAATAAAGCGCTAACTTAAAAGTACAAAAAAGCCGAGATTGATGTAATCAATCTCGGCTTTTTAATGCCTATGTGATTAGCTTAGGCTTAATTTGTTTCTGCGCGCTGGCGTAACACTTCAAATAAACAAATGCCGGTTGCTACCGATACATTTAAACTTGAAACCGTGCCTGCCATTGGGATTTTAACGAGCACATCACAATGCTCACGCGTTAAGCGGCGCATGCCCTCGCCTTCAGCACCCATCACAATCGCCATTGGGCCTGTTAAGCTGGCATCAAATACATGTGTGTCGGTTTCACCGGCAGTACCTACAACCCAAACGCCCGCGTCTTTTATTTCACGCAATGTACGTGCAAGGTTAGTTACCTGAATAAGCGGTACCGTTTCTGCTGCGCCACAGGCTACTTTACGTGCTGTGCCATTAAGCTTTGCTGATTTGTCTTTAGGAACAATCACCGCATGTACACCCGCTGCATCGGCACTACGTAAGCAAGCGCCTAAATTATGCGGATCGGTAATGCCATCAAGTACCAGTAAAAATGGCGTGTCTTCGCGTTCAATGATCTCATCGAGATCTTTTTCATTAAACACTCGCGCCGCTTTTACGTTGGCAATAATGCCTTGATGCTGTTCATCTTTCGCTTTGTTATCAAGCGCTTTTCGTTGCATAAACTGTACTGAAATACCAAACTGACGCGCTTGCTCAATCACAGGCGATAAACGCTTATCATCGCGTCCCTTAAGGGCATATATTTCTATAAAGCGCTCTGGCTCTTTTGCTAAAATTGCTTCAACAGAGTGAAAGCCAAAAATTAATTCATTACTCACGAATTGTTTGCTCCTGGGCTACTACGTTTACGGGCATTTTTACCTGGTCTTTTAGGCTTTTTGACCGCTTTCTTTTTGGTTTTTTCTTCGCGGTGGTGTCATCCGCTGTTACTTTAGATTTACCCGCTGCTTTAGTTTTACTTGCAGGCTTTTTTCCACCTTTTGGTTTTTTACTGTCGCTTGCTGACTTTTTACCCGGTATTTTACCGGCTTTAAGTTGCGAGCGAACGCTTGCTGGGGCATTCTTTTTTGGCGCACGACGACGCGCATAACGATCTTGAGCCACATCGCCTTTAAGCGTTAAGTTAATTCGGCGATCATCTAAGCTTACCGAGGCAACTTGTACAGTTACTTTATCGCCTAAACGATAAACCGTATGTGTGTGTTCACCCACCAAGCAATGTTTAGCCGCATCATGTTGGAAGTATTCATCACCTAAATTGGTAACATGAATTAATCCATCAATTTGCAAATCATCTAAACGAATAAATAAACCAAAATTAGTAACCGATGAAATAACCCCGTTAAACTCCGTGCCTACATGATCTTGCATGTATTCACATTTTAGCCAATCGGCTACTTCACGGGTGGCATCGTCTGCGCGGCGCTCAGTGGTAGAACACTGCTCACCAAGTTGATCGACTTCATCATCGCTGTAGGCATATTCACCTGACGTTTGTTGGCCTTGCGCTTTTAACACCGCTTTAATTGCACGGTGTACCACTAAATCGGGGTAACGGCGAATTGGCGAGGTAAAATGCGCATAAGCTGATAATGCTAAACCAAAGTGACCTATGTTATCTGGCTGATATACCGCTTGCTTCATTGAGCGCAGTAGCATAGTTTGAATAAGTTCAGCTTCAGGACGGTCCCCTAAACGAGCCAATACATGAGTGATCTCTTTCGGGGTAGGTTCATCGCTTAGCGTGCTTTCAATACCTAGCTCAGTTAAAAACTGAGTAAAGTTACCCAGTTTTTCGCTATCGGGTTCATCATGCACCCTAAATAACGCACTTGCTTCGTGTTTCTCAAGTAATTTAGCCGCCGATACATTGGCTAAAATCATACATTCTTCAATCAGCTTGTGAGCATCGTTACGAATAACTGGCACAATAGATTCTATTTTACGCTGTGCGTTAAATACAAAACGGGTTTCGAGTGTTTCAAATTCAATTGCACCACGCTCTTGGCGTGCTGCTTTTAATGCCATGTACATTTGCTGTAAGTCAGTTAAATGTGGCACTACAGCTGCGTATTCTTTACGGAGCTTTTCATCATTTTGTAAAATGGCATTTACTTTGGTGTAGGTTAAACGAGCATGCGAATTCATTAGTGCTTCGTAAAACTTATAGCCCGACAGCTTACCCTCTTGCGATACGGTCATTTCTGCAACCATACACAAGCGATCAACCTCAGGGTTAAGCGAACACAAACCGTTAGACAATACTTTTGGCAGCATTGGAATAACTTGCTCAGGGAAATACACTGAATTACCGCGCTCTATCGCTTCTTTGTTAAGCGGCGTGTTCATACCTACATAATGGGATACATCGGCAATGGCTACCCATAAACGCCAGCCACCTGATTTTTTAGGCTCACAATAAACTGCATCATCAAAGTCGCGAGCGTCTTCGCCATCAATAGTGACAAGTGGTAAGCCGCGTAAATCAACACGGCCTTGCTTATCGGCTTCTTCAACAAATTCACCTAAGTGGGCAACTTGCTGCTCAACTTCTTCAGGCCACACGTGTGGAATATCGTGATTACGCAGCGCAACTTCAATTTCCATACCCGGCGCTAAATGCTCGCCCAGTACGTCAATCACTTTACCTACCGCATTCATATTACGGCTTGGATTTTGAGTTATTTGCACTTGCACCATTTGGTTGTGGCGTGCGCCTTTTTCGTTACCCGGTAAAATAATAATATCTTGGGTAATGCGCGGATCTTCAGCAACCACCACAGCAATACCATGCTCAACAAAATAGCGGCCAACAATAGGCGCTCGCTCATTAGTAAGCACTTTAATAATACGGGCATCGCATTTTGAGCCTGAACCACGCTTAGTGCCTTTCGCAAGAACAATGTCGCCATGTAGCACCATATTCATTTGATGCTTGGCAATAAACCAGTCTTTGCTCTCGCCTTCAACTTCTAAAAAGCCAAAACCGTCTCTATGACCGACAACTTTGCCTTTGGTTAAACCGGCTTCGTCAATCAGGGCATAACATTTAAATTTATTAAAATACAATTGCCCGTCGCGCTCCATGGCACGAAGTCGGCGCTTAAATGCTATTTGTCGTTCTTCATCGTTGACCGCGAGTTCTTCGCATAGTTGCGTGTAATTAGCAGGTTTTGAACGCTCTTGAAGGTGAGTAAGTATAAACTCACGACTAGGGACTGGGTTTTCGTACTTTTCTTGTTCTCGACTGAGATTTGGATCTTGGTTTGACATTCACTATCTTGTTAGTTGGTTATGTAAGCATTTTAACTCATATACTCGAAATGAGACAGGTAAAAGCCATTAAACTTTTAATAAAGCGTTATTAGCTTTTGCATTTTGTAGCAATGTAGCTAAATAACACTTAACACCTACTTAATTAATGCACATGAAAGTGAGTAAATTAGTTATGCTGATGTTTACTCACTTTTATAAAAACAGCTTACTTTTGCTGTAGTTTCTTCCACAATAGCGTGCTGATGTTTTCAATAAAAGCCGAGTCTTGTGCAGCCATAACATCGAGTATTGGTTTGTTCATTTGGGTTTTGTTTTGAGCATATATCCAACGGTTTTTATTAAAGCTTTGCGCAAACTCTAACACACCCGTTTGCAAGGCTTGCTCATCAGCAAAAATCGCTTCTACCACATTTTGTTGTAGCAGTTTATGCGCGTCAACACGCTCGCCAGTCATAGCTAAGCGGTTAAAAAATTGCGGATTAATCGCTTTATTAATAATCGGAAACATAGACGGTACAAACGGTACCAGTACATCAACTTCAGGAAAGCAGAAAAAGCCTTTGTCAGATTTCATAAACCGAAAATCACAGGCACATGCCAGCACCGAGCCATTACCATAAGTGTGGCCGTTTAATGCAGCAATGATAGGCATAGGAAACGTCACTATGCGTTTAAATAACTGCCCTATCGAATTCATAAAATCAGCAATAACTGTAGGCGTGTTATCTGGACTTGCCATCCACTGTAAATCTATTCCCAATGACCAGCTTTTATCACTGTTTGAGGTTAATACCACGGCGTTAATATCGCCATTGGCTTCTATGCTATCTAAGTGTTGATTAAGTTCAGCTATAAAACTAGGGTTATGGCGGTTTTCAGCGGTATTCATGGTAAGTATTGCCACGTTTTGCTCAGTGGTGATTTTTATTAATGCGGTCATTCGAGCCTCTTTGAGTGCATTTAGCTGCGCTTTTAGCACTTTTCGTTACTTTTATAGTTATAAATAGCATAGTAACGCGTAGTTTTGATTTTACAATCGCTATTACACTTAAAAAGTTAACCCCTTAATGGTTGCATATTAATTATTAAGGCTTTTAAAAATTTCATCTTAAGTAATTAATAGTAATGTTAAACTGCATTAAAAGCAGCGCAAGGAAACATCATGCAGTCCCAACAACAAAGCTTAATTTACTTACACATTGCCGTCCTTTTATTTGGCGGTACCGCCTTATTCGCAAAGCTAATTGGTTTAAATGCATTAGATATTACCGCTTATCGCGCGGCTATTGCTGGGGTGGCAATTTGTGTGCTGCTGACCTTGCAAAAAAAACCGATTAAGCTGCATCGCGCTAAAGATTATGTGATTGCCATTTTATTGGGCATTGCTGTGGGAATTCATTGGGTAACCTACTTTGCTGGCATGCAATTGGCAGGAATTACCGTGGGCATGTTAGCCTTTTTTACCTATCCGGTGATCACGGTATTTTTAGAGCCTCTATTTAATAAAAGTAAGCCCAAGACAAAAGATATAATAAGTGCTGTAGTGGTGATTACTGGTATTTATTTATTGATCCCTAACGTTAATTTAGGCGATGACATCACCTTAGGTGTTGTAACGGGGGTGGTATCAGCATTGTTTTTTGCTATTCGTAATATTACCCATAAACGCTACTTTAGCGAATATGGTGGGCCGCAAACCATGTTTTATCAAACGTTAGTCGCAAGCTTGATGCTGTGTGCTTTTATTGAAGTGTCCATAACACAAATTAATGATGCTGATTTAATATTGCTGCTTATTGCGGGTGTGGTTTTTACTGCAATGCCACATTCGTTATTTGCAGCAAGTTTAAAAAATTTATCAGCAGCGACCGCTGGATTGATTTCTTGCTTACAGCCTCTTTATGGCACAATACTGGCTATAATTATTCTGCACGAACGCCCCTCAGTGATGACCCTGATTGGCGGCGCACTGATTGTTAGTGCTGCGTGCTTTGAAACTTGGTCAATTTCACGGAAAAAGCAGCCATGAAAATATTTGCTCATAGAGGCACAAGCACACACTTTCCTGAAAATACGCAAAGCGCCATTATGGCGGCGTTAAAAGCGAATGTAGATGGCATTGAGGTTGATGTACAAAGCGCACTTGATGACTACGTGATTATTCACGATACCTACCTAGATAGAACCACTAATGGTAAGGGTAAAGTGTGCGACCTAAGCGCTCAGCAAATTCAACAATTTGATGCGGGAAATGGCGAGCAAGTACCTACCCTGCAGCAATTAATTGACTGGAATAACAACCAAACCTTACTTAATTTAGAGCTAAAACATACCTTTGAACTAGAAAAGTTTGCCACCCAACTGGAAATGAATATTGCCGCAAACAAAATATCCGCTGACAATATTTTAGTTTCATCATTTAATCATCATCAACTACACTGGCTAAAGAGCCGCTTACCTTGGCTTAAAATTGGCACACTTACTGCATCAATTCCATTGCAGTATGCAAAGTTTGCTGAGGACTTACAGGCCTTTAGCATTCATGTTGACAAAAACTTTATGAACAAGTCGTTTGTTGACGATGCCAAATTGCGCGGCTTACAGGTGTTTGCCTACACCGTTGATGAAGTTGAAGATATTAAACTGATGCTTGCCTGTGGCATAGATGGCATTTTTACTAACGACCCTGAACGAACTAAGCATTATTTAGCGCAATTAAATGAACTATAACTAATTATTTAATTGCTATTTATGCTATAAAAACAATAATTTAGTAGGTCACTATTTAATGAGTAGCTACATGCGTATTTATAATTTTTTAGAACAAACTTTGTTTTTTACTTTAACCCGAAAAATAGTGGGTAATTTAAGCTTTGTATTTTTATTTCAAGCTATTACATTATTTTGGTTACATAGTAGCTTAGCTGAGACCCAGCAAAACACAGGGCTGTTTTGGGCGCTTACTTTGCTAATTATTGCAGGGTTTATTTTTACTATTTTTTATATGCGCTTTTTAATTGTGCGCCCGGTAAAAGCCATGCGTGATACGCTGATCAATATTAATCAACAAGATGCCAACTTAGCTGCCAAACTTCCTCATTTTACTTTTGATGAATTTAGAGATTTAAGTGAACAATATAATCAGTTTACTACGCATTTAAACAGCTTATTAAGTACGACCTACAGCAGCGCTCAGGAAAGCGTGCAAAGTAATAGCCAAGTAACGCAATCAATGCAGCACACCGAGCAGCTAAGCGAACAGCAAATTAATTTAAGCCACACCATAATTAATGCCAGCAACCAAATTACCCAAAGCCTGCAAGATATAGTAAGTAACACTGATAGCGTACATCAGGTAAATAATGAACACCTTAGCTTTGTTAAGCTCTCTGCAAGCGAACTGTCTAAACTGGTTGAACAGGTGAGACTTATTAATGAAATGCTAGGTAGTTTTTCGAAAACGATTGCAGGCTTAAAAGAGAATAGTGAAAACATTCGCAGCATTTTGAAAATGGTAGAAGAGTTTTCTGATCAAACTAACTTATTAGCGCTTAATGCGGCAATTGAAGCAGCCCGCGCCGGAGAAGCTGGGCGAGGTTTTGCCGTGGTTGCCGATGAAGTTCGTACCCTATCGGTTAAAGTAAGTGATGCAACCCGCCAAATTAGTGATTTTATTACTCAAATGAATGAGCTGGTTAATGAAACCAATAAAGAGTCTCAGCAGTTAATTAGTCACTCTAATAATGCACAAGCTGCAATCAACGATACCTCAGAAGGTTTTGGAAAAATGCTCAATGAATTTGAGCATAATCAGCAGCAATTACAGCAAATAGCTAACGCGGTTCATTTGCTCGAAGATACCCAAAACCAAACCCATGAATCGGTTGAACAAATTGTGGCGCTTGGCGAACAAGCAAAGCAACAAATAGACACCGCATTGCATGACTCTGAGCAATCACAAAAACTGAGTCAACAAACCCAACAACAGTTAAAGCGTTTTGTAGACTAGCATCAGACTAGTTTTACCCAAGCCGCGATTATGCTAAATTACGCGGCTTATAATATAACTGTGTGAAGCATGTGAGCGACGTCAATCTAAATTATGAACAGCTAGCCCAGCAAATAAAGCTATGGGGTCAAGAACTTGGCTTTAGTGAAGTGGGTATTACTGACATTGATTTAACTAAGCATGAAGCACAGCTGCAGCGATGGCTTGATGCGGGTTTTCATGGCTCAATGGATTATATGGCGGCACATGGGATGAAGCGCGCTCGCCCTAATGAGTTAGTACCCGGAACACAGCGGGTTATTTCAGTTAAAATGAATTACCTCCCACCTGATTCTGGCTTCGCCAAAAACCTTAAAAATACCGAAAAAGCCTATATCAGCCGATATGCGCTTGGCCGTGACTATCATAAGTTGATGCGCAACCGAATCAAACAGTTAGGTAAAAAAATTGAACAACATGTGGGTGACTATAGCTTTAGACCTTTTGTTGATTCAGCCCCTGTACTTGAACGTCAACTCGCTGAAAAAGCGGGATTAGGCTGGCGCGGAAAGCATTCTTTATTAATAAATAAAGAGGCGGGTTCTTGGTTCTTTTTAGGTGAGCTTTTTGTCGACTTACCTTTACCTATTGATAACGAAAACACTTTTGAGGGCTGCGGCAAATGCGTTGCCTGCATAACACTTTGCCCTACTGGTGCTATTGTAGAACCTTATGTGGTTGATGCGCGTAAGTGCATTTCGTATTTAACTATAGAGCATCAAGGTGCTATTCCTGAGCAATACAGAGCATTAATGGGAAATCGCATTTATGGCTGTGACGATTGCCAATTGGTATGCCCATGGAACCGCTACGGAAAAATTACTGATGAGGCTGACTTTCATCCTCGTACACAATTAAAAAACAAAGATTTACTCGAGTTATTTGCTTGGGATGAAACTACCTTTTTAAAAAATACCGAGGGCAGTCCAATCCGCCGCATTGGCCATGAACGTTGGCTACGAAATATAGCCGTTGGCTTAGGCAACGCAGATTTTAGCCCGGCAATTATTGCTGCGCTCGAAGATAAACGCCAAACGGTAAGTGATATGGTGGGTGAACATATAAATTGGGCACTCGCACAGCAACACGATAAACAAAGGCAAAAGCTACGTAAAACAGCACGGTTAATTCGTATAGTTGAAAAAGGCTTACCCAGAGACGCATAAGCCTTTTACCCTTTTAACCTCCTCTGCGATCTCTTAGCTCTCTTTGTGCATAATTTACTAATATATGATTTAACACAGAGAAGAAAATGAGGAGTAAATGAGAAGCCACAATTAAAGTACAGATTTTAGTTAATCTGTAGCGCACACCTTTCGTATTTAACCTTTAAAAGACGCGACATAAAGTCGCTGCTACAAGTTAATGTATCAATCGTAGCAAGGAGTTTACCCCGCGCCTCGCAGCCCGTAACCCGCACCTTTAGCCTTTCAACAATAAAGCGAGATCTTGCTCTATCTCTGAGAACGCTTTTTTAACCTGATCAACAGATTCTTGGCGTGCCACCGAATTTTGTATTGTTTCATCGACCTTTCTATAAATAAACACTTCTTGGTCTTCATCGAGTCCCATGGTTGGGATCCGCTCTTCTAGCTCTTCTTGAAGTCGTTTAAACACTTTTTCGTTATTTATCCGGCTGTCGTTAAGCAATCCAATTAAACTATGAAACTTACTGTGAACAGTACTCGCCACTTTGTTTAATCGCTCTTGCTGCGAAACCAACATTTGCTTAGTGGTAATAGCCCGCAACTGCTGCTCAGTTACACTAACAATAAAGCAAATATGGTCACGAATTCGCCCGTGTTTTTGCTCGTCGTGTTCTGGCATATTTAAAATCAGCAAACTCACAAGCTCGTAATTAACTAAAATTCGATGAGAAAATTCATGCAATCGCCCTTTGCTTTTAAGCATTTCAAATAACTCAATAACAATGGGTGAACACACGCCATTTAATGCAAAGTGCGATTTGATATCGTTACATCTAAATTCAATATTACTTTGCAAGTTAAATGCCTGTAAGCACTCCACTAACGCCTTGCCTAACTCCTCTACATCGTTAATAAATCCAATATGTTCAACATAGTTAACTATCTGCCCCATTTCACTACTGTTAGCCATGGCATTAAAGGCGGTAGAGGTTGCTTCTTTTACCTGTTTTTCCAGTTGCTGTTTTTCTAGTAAAACCTGATTGAGTTTCTGTAACTTTTGCTTTAGTTCATCGTGCCCAAACGGTTTTACAATATAATCTTCAGCGCCGACAGAATACCCTTCCATACGCTCCTCAACCGTTCCCCTTGCAGATACAAACATCACAATAATGTCATGCGTAATAGGGTTCGCTTTAAGCTCTTTACATACCTCGTAACCATTCATTTTTGGCATGCTGACATCAAGTAAAATAACCTGAGGCATATACTCTTCAACCATACTTAAACACTCTTGGCCACTTGAGGCGAGCCTGAGCTCAAAGTCAAGTTCCTCTAGAATTTCTTCAATTATTTCGAGGTTAAATGGTTCATCGTCGACTGCAAGAATTTTAGTTAAAGCCATAATTTCTCATCCATATAAATCGTGTTCATTAAAACAATTCAATTATTAGCTACTATTTTTCGCTAATTGCTCATCGGCTAAATATTCATCGAGGTTTATTTCTAAAGGAACTTGAATACTAATAGTTGCCCCACCTTGAGGGTTATTACAGGCTTTTATAGTTCCTTGATGTAAAGAAACAAATTCACGACACAAGGTAAGCCCTAATCCAGTACCACCTGCGCCACTATTTGTTTTGCTGCTTTGCACAAACTTTTGAAAAACCGTTTCAAGTTCGTCTTCAGGTATGCCTATTCCGCTATCTATTACTTCAATATTTGCACAACCATTGTCTGTTTTCATGACAACTTCGATAGTGCTATGTTCTTTGCTAAATTTTAATGCATTACTCAATACGTTTCTAAGTACCTGATTAATTTGCTCTTCATCGCATTGCGCAATAACAGGTGGGTTTTCTGATTTAAATGCAATCTTAATATCTTTTTCTATGGCAATCCCAGCCACATCATCAATGCTTGTTTTAACAATAGTCGTTAAATCGCATGCTCGCGGGTTAAATGGGAATTTACCTACATCTAATTTCGACAAATCGAGTAGATTGTTAAGTAATGACAGTAGCCTTTGCCCACTTGATTCTATTCGGGTTAAATATTTTAAAAGTTTATCTTTACTAAAATCATCATCTTCAAGCTTACTGATGCCAAAGCGTGAAAAACTTAGTATTGAATGCATGGGGGTTCTTAGCTCATGTGACATATTCGCCAAAAACTCTGATTTGCTTAAATTAGCTGCTTCAGCAATGTTTTTCGCATGCTCAAGTTGCGAAGTCCGCGCTCTGACCTGCTCTTCTAGAAGATCTTTCGCCTCAAGTAGTAAATCTTCTTTTTGTTTTAAATGGGTTACGTTTTTAAAAATAACCGCTAATGCTATCTCACCATGATGATCAATTTCATTAAATGAGCCAACAAGTGGAATTTTACTGCCATCTTTATTGACTATGTGTAAGTCGCAACTAAATTGCCGATTACTGTTTAAAGTAGATATTTTATCTTTAATTGCCTTTACTGAATCGTCATCTAAAAAGTGAAATAACGAGTGAGCAATGAGCTTTTTAAACGGTAAATTAAACAGTTTTAAGCACGCGTCGTTAGCCTCTACTATTTTGCCTTTACGTTCAAAAAGTAAAATTGGATCGGGGGTGTTTTTAAAAATTACTTGCAGCAAACTGTCTTTTTCAATCAGAACATCGACTGTATCTTGTAGCCTTTCAACTAGCTCTGCGTTATGACGTTTTAGCAGTTCGGTTTGCCACAACTTATGTACTGCTTGTAATAACACATTGTCATCGAGTGGCTTAATTAAAACGTCTTCAACACCTTGGCGAATCGCTTCAATCATAGAAACCTGAGCAGGACGCGAGGTTAATAATAAGCAGCGGCTATGCGGCTGTATCTGCTTAAGGCTGGTAAATATATCTAAGCCAAGCCCTTCTTTTAAACTAAAATCACTAATTAAAATATCAATCATTCTGAGTTTGGCAATATTAAGCGCCTCATCATGATTTGTAGCTGTGTATACCTCTATATGTGCACCCACTAAACTACTCTTTAGCATTTCTAAACGCTCACTAACATGATCAACCAACAAAATTGTAGGCAGTTTAAAAATATGATCAGGGCCTATTTCTAATAGATCTTCAATAAATGAAGTGATTTCTTTATTAGAAAAAAATGGATAAATAATAGTGGCATCTGGAACAAGCTCGTTTAATTTACCAAATGCATCAAGCAGTTCACCACTTTCAGCCTTGGGCGCTAAAAGTAAAAATGATTGGTGGGTCGCTTGTTTTACCAGCGAAGCAACCAGAGTTGTTGGTGTCCCTTGTGAAAAGGCAAGCATATCGTATGCATCTATGTTGCTGCTTTGATCAAACATAGAATAATGAACTAATTCAACTTCACAACCAATTAGCTCAAGCAGTACTTTTAAGCGCATAGCAATCATGCTACTGCTATCAATAATAAGTATTTTTTGCGCCATTTATGTACACTTTTAAGAATTAATTAAACACCTTTTCAGCATAGTATAGAACTTTTGGTTTGGCATAATCGTCTACATAAATGTAATTTTTGCTTGCCTATAGTTGTGGGATTACATTAAATGCTTACCAAAAATAGTCAGGCTGTACAGCTGGTTATCCATCCTTGCAACATTGGGCAACTCTCCCCATACGGCAAAATCAAAATGCTTAAATAATTTAATGCTTGGTTCGTTATGGCTAAAAATAAACCCGAGTAACACTTCAATATCGAGCTTTTGTGCTTGTTGTTGTGCAAATTGCATCAACTTTTTACCCAACCCTTTTCCTTGGGCTGCCGCCGTAATGTAGATGCTTAGTTCAACGGTGCCATCGTAAGCTGGGCGCCCATAAAACGATTTATAACTAACCCAGGCTAATACTTGGTCATTTTCACAGTACACGAAAATAGGTCGTTGAGCGGTATGGCCATCAAACCAAGGCTGTTTGTCAGCAACAGTTACCTCTTCGGTATCGGCGGTCACCATTCGACTAGGGATAGTTTCATTGTAAATGGCAACAATAGCAGTTAAATCATCAGGTTTTGCTAAACGTATAGTCATAGAAAATAAGTAAAATTGATCAATTTCGCCTATAGTAGCGTATGATAAGTTACATAAACACCCATCGAATCGCATTCAAGGTAACCGCATGATAAGAAAATTAATATTCGGATTAACATTGGCTCTAGGCTGTGTATCTGTAACCACCAACGCAGCAGACACTAATAGTCCTTCAGCAAAGACAGATACCTGCGATGACTTCACAAATGTGTCACTGAGAAAGCTTCGTTCAACCGAGACTCTTAACTTGTGTGAATTTAAAAATAAGCCACTGTTGATTGTAAACACCGCTAGCAATTGCGGCTTTACCTCTCAGTTCGAAGGGTTAGAAGCGCTTTACAAAAAATATAAAGATCAAGGGTTGGTGGTGTTAGGTTTTCCATCTGACGATTTCTTTCAAGAAGAAAATGACGAAAAAGATACAGCTAAAGTGTGTTATGTGAATTACGGCGTTACTTTCCCTATGTTAGCCACCAGCGCAGTGCGTGGCAGCGACGCCAACCCAGTTTTTAAACATTTGAACGCGCAAACTAGTTCACCAAACTGGAATTTTTATAAATACGTGGTTTCGGCAGATCGCCAAACAGTGACACGCTTTAACAGCCGCGTTACGCCCGATTCAGCAAAATTAGAAAGCGCCATCAAAAGTGCATTTTAACTTTGTGTTTTCAGTTTAACCTTACTAAGATATTGCTTAGTAGATAAAAAACTAAACTTATAAATAGGAGATTTTATGGCAGTGGCAAGTGCAAGGCACATACTCGTGGACAGTGAAGCACAATGTTTAGACCTTAAAGACAAAATTGAGCAAGGTGAAGACTTTGCAGAGCTGGCTAAATTGCACTCTAATTGCCCGTCTGGTCAAGATGGTGGTGCATTAGGTGAGTTTGGACCTGGTATGATGGTTCCTGAGTTTGATAAGGTGGTTTTTTCAGCGCCACTTAACCAAGTACAAGGGCCTGTACAAACACAGTTTGGTTACCACTTATTGGAAGTAACCAGCCGCTCTGAGTAACTCAATCGATTTATTAATAAAGCCGCTTTAGCGGCTTTTTATTTATGTGGAGTTGGCAAAAGCCCCAATATGCAATTACTTGGCTCTATTTATTCCCCTTATGCGCGTCGTGTTAGAATCTGGGCACAACAAAATAACTGTGAGCTTGAGTTTATAAATCTCGATATTTTTTCAAGCGATGACCGCTGTTTAATGATGTCGCACAACCCGGCAGCTAAAATCCCTATCTTAATTGATGGCTCGCTTAACTTAAGCGACTCAAATACTATACTGCGTTACTTACTCGAAAAAACACAACAGAACCCGCTAACTTGGCCACAAGAGCATTTTTTAACTAGCATAAATGCCTGTAACGATTCATTGGTTGAGTTATTGTTATGTCAGCGCTCTGGGTTTGACACACAAGCTGATAAACTATTTTTTAATCTGCAAAATGAGCGAATTGCGCAAACATTACACTATTTAAATGATCATTTATGCGATGATGAATTTAAAAGCTGTGAATGCCTCAACATCAGTTTATACTGCTTACTAGATTGGATCTGCTTTCGTGAACTCACTGATTTTAGCGCGCAATCGCAATTAGTTAAGTTTTATGAAGCGTTTAGTCAGCGTCAAGCGGCTAAAAGTACCAACCCTCGACTCAAATTTTAAAAGGTGAACACATGAGCGATATCGAAATTGAATCACAACTAGTTAGCTTTGTAGAAAAAGTACGTGTTAGTGAGCAGATCTGGGCACTGGGTGCACAAGATGGTGGCTTTGTTGTATGTGAATCAAATCAGTTTGATGACACCGATGTACTTTTACTGTGGGAATCAGAAGACGCAGCAAAAGAGCAATGTAAAGAAGAGTGGAAAGACTACAGCCCAGTAGAAATCAACCTAGATGAGTTTTTAGATGATTGGGTTGAAGACCTTAAATCAGATGATGCATTAGTTGGTTTAAATTGGAATGACGATCAAGTGTGCGTAGAAATTGAACCAGTTGGTTTAGCTCGCGCTTTAAGTGAATAAGTTTTAACTGTTTATTTGCTGGCACTACCCCAATTAACAACAACGATTAGTTGGGGTATAAAATAATAAAAACTGTCAAGGTACTGCGTTGAAAACCCATCTTGGTCGTCGTCCATTCTCAGCTATGGAGCTGCATACGCTCTATACCGGATATATTTATAGTGATACTCGGCTTGCCCGCGAACAAGCTAAGCACTGGCACTTTTGGCTGCCTTTAATTGCGTACTACAGTGGCGCTTACAGTGATGAAATTGGCTATTTAACCCTAGATGACTTAGTGGTTGAAAATAGCATTCTCTGCTTTAGCTTTCATACTCATGGTAAAATTAAACCCCGTTTAATTCCTGTACATAACGCCCTTATTAAGGCCGGACTTAATGATTATTTAGCCTACGTAAAAGCGCAAAAACACACACGTTTACTGTTTGACCTCCCAGCAAAAACAGGACGCTACAGTGAAAAAGTACGCATTTGGTTTTCAGGCGAGGGCGAACGTGCGGGGTATTTGCAAAAATGTGCAATTCCTTCCGTGGATCAACTCGGAATGAAAACCGCGATTAGTAGTTTGCGGCTTAACTTTGAACAGCAAATTCGTATTTATGCCCTGCAAGCAGGCTCTAAAGACTGCTTCAATTACTTAATGGGCTTTAATGATTACCCCCATGATAACTTTAACGATATAGCCTTGTTAAATAAGGTGCTGCAACAGCTCCGGGTTATTAATTCCCACATTCATTGGCAGCGGTTTTTAGCACGAGATAGCCACTGACAAACTTTGTTACTCTTTTCCTTATTGTTGTTCGCTTACTCTAGCAAAAAAAGCTGTTAGGATGGAGTGTACTCACTCTTCTAACAACAAAAATCTAGGGATAACTATGTTTTTTAAAAGCCTCTTAACCGTGAGCGTTGCGCTTGCGATAAATGCTGCTAACGCTAATGAATTCGTCATTGAAAAGCTCGCAAAGCCAAGTTCACAAAAAGTCGCTTTAACGCTCGACCCAAGTCAGGATACTTTTACAGGAATGACTGAAATCAGTTTGGAGGTACTTAAACCAACACGCTACATTGAACTTAATGGTGTTGATTACGCAACCAAAATGGTTCAACTATTGGGTGAGCAAAACTGCGACTTAAACAGCGAAATGCTTAAAACCGGTAAAGTTAAATTTAGCTGCGAAGAGCAAATTCAGCCGGGTAAATACACTTTAAAAATTGATTTCTCAGCGCCATATAATCGCCAAAGTGTAGGGCTATATAAAACCCTAGATCAAGGCGTTCCGTACTTGTTCACCCAATTTGAAATGAGCGATGCCCGTCGAGCGTTTCCTGTATTTGACGAACCAAGCTATAAAATTCCATTTCAGTTAACTATTACCGCCCCCACTTCACAAAAAGTGTATTCAAATACACCTGAGTTAAAAACGACAGTGAATGGCGATATGACTACCCATTACTTTGATAAAACGCCACCAATTCCATCATACTTAGTAGCTATGGCTGTAGGCCCGTTTGAAGAGCTAGAAATTAAGGGTATGCCAATTCCTGGCCGTGTAATTACTCCACAAGGTAAAATTCATTTAGCACAGTATGCAAAAGAGAATATGCCTAAAGTATTGGGCGCACTTGAAGAGTACTTTGGTATTCCTTACGTATATAAAAAGTTAGATTCAGTGGCTGTTCCAGAGTTTCCGTTTGGCGCCATGGAAAATTCAGGTTTAGTGACTTACCGCGAAGATATTCTTCTGGTTGATTTAGAAGCTGCAACGCGTAGTAAAAAGCAACGTAATGTCTCTATTATTGCCCATGAATTAGCTCACCAATGGTACGGTAACTTAGTGACTATGAAGTGGTGGAACGACTTATGGTTAAACGAAGCGTTTGCTAGCTGGATGGCAGCAAAAATTACTAAGCAACTTAACCCTGAGTTTGAATCACACCTAGATTTACCACAAAACAATGTAATGGCGTTAGATGCTCGCTTAAGCACTAAGCCAATTCGTAAACCAATTAAAACTGAAGCCGATATTATGGACGGTTTAGGCCTTGCATACAGCAAAGGCAGCTCAGTACTGGCGATGGTTGAAAATTGGATTGGTGAAGACGCATTTCAAGCTGGTATTCAAAATTACTTAAAAGAGTTCTCATATAAAAATGCCGAAGCCGCCGATTTATGGGAAGCACTCGGTAAGGCTTCAAATAAAGATGTGGCGAGTGTTTTAAAATCATTTATTGAACAATCGTCATTTCCTTTAATCAAGGTTGATCAGCAAGGTAAAACTCTCACTATTTCGCAAAGCCGTTTTGCTAATGCCGGTGTTGATGCTCCAGCCCAACTTTGGAATGTACCCGTTGCCATTAAGTACGGTAAAGGCGATAAAGTAAAAACTGCCAGTGTATTACTTAATAAACAAAACCAAACGCTAGAGTTAGATTTTGAGCCAGAGTGGATATATCCAGACCAAGGTGCGCTAGGTTACTACCGCTGGGTCATGGACGATGCGCAATTTAACGCACTAATTGATAATGCAGCAAGCGTATTAAACGACCGCGAGCGCCTTGCATTGTTATCAGCTACTGACGCTTTACTTGACGCAGGTGTAATTTCTGCGGCTAAGCTGATGCAAACGCTTGAAGTATTTGCCAGTGATAGTCATCCACGCGTAGCTAACACTGCTTTAGGTTATTTAGCATCTCAGCAACGTACCTTTAAAGATGATAGCAACAAAGATTTATGGCCTACATTTATTCAAAATGCAGTCATGCCTGCCGCTAAAAAATATGGCCTAGAAGCAAAAATGGGTGAGGATGGCGCTATTGCTCAACTGCGAGCTGCGGTGGTATCACGCTTAGGCTTTGATGGTGAAGATAAAAATGTGATCAATAAAGCTAAGCAGCAAACAGCTGCTTACTTAAAAGATCCACAAAAAGTAGACCCTTATTTAGCGGGTACTTACTTACGTCTTGCGGCTTTTCATGGTGATAAAGCGCTGCTTGATCAGTTTATGGCAACCTTTAAAACCACTAAAGATCCACAAGTTCGTACCAATATGTTGGCAGCAATGGGTTATTTTGGTAAACCTGAACTCCAAAAAGCAGTGCTTGCATATAGCTTAACCGATGAAGTAACCGCTTCTGATATGCGTACTATTTTATCGGGGCAAAGTTACACCGATGAACGCCAAGCACTCTTTATTGATTGGATATATAGCAACTACGATAAAGTAACAGCAAGTTTGCCACCATTTTTTGTGCCTAACTTACCTTACTTTACTACTGCTAGCTGTGATGCTGAAAGTTTAGCGACAACGCAAACGTTCTTTGACGCTAAACTTGATGACGTACCTGGCTATGCGCGCACATTAAGTAAGCTTGCAGAAAGTACGAATGACTGTATTGCACTTAAAAACCGTGAACTCAAATCAGTAAATAGCTTTTTGAATAGTAAATAAGTTAAAGTTCAAAGGATGGCTGGCTGCGGGCGACGGGTAACGGGCCGAAAACCTCAAACTCGGGCTAATGGCTGATGTTTTCTCATTGCCTTCTCTTTGTGTATAAAATCTTAAAAAGTTTATTCACAAAGAGATTAAGAGGCGCAGCCCTTTTAGAGCTAGTGATTAAAGACAAAGATTAAGGGTTATAAAGGTTAAAGGTTGAAGATTTTATCTTGCACCTTTTGCCTTTAGCCCTGCACCATTCTATTAACCACCAATAATCATGGTTAGCTTAGCTATAAACTCTTTTGCCGCTTGTTCAGAGTTAATTTTAAAAGCGACACCATAATGAATAGGCTGTGCGCTTTTATAAATACGAGTGGGAAAACGGGTCATTTCACTGCTATGAAAATAACCTTGAGTACGCACAACCCCATCAATATCAGTAAAGTCATCACTAAACACTTCAAATGCAGGGCGGATCACAATTTTACCTTTCCCCGTTTCGGCATGGGTGTAAAACGCTTCTTTAGAGTTTGCTAGCATATACTCAGCAATGTTTTTTATTTTAAAGTTACTTCTACACTCTAGTTTTATCAGCTGCTCTGTTAACTCGTCTGCGCTAAATGCCACGTGACTTTCCTTTTTATTTAATAGGGGGTCAGACTAACTCATGCATGAGTGAAAGTCCGAAATTTATTGTTTATTTAACACTACATACAAACGCTAATTGCTGGTTTTTATAACTCAACCGGCTAATTTCAGTATCGCAATATTGGCTTAAATCAAGCCATTGCGATATGTCAGAACCTGCTGTTAGTTTTCGTTGATAGATACGGTTTTTAATTGCGTAAGCAATGGTATTTTCATCTTTTAAGATGAAGTCTTGTACTTGGTTTGGCAGCCTAAGTATGTTGCTCACCCGCTTGGTTTGTGGTTCCAAACGGGCTAAGTGATGCTGGCCATTCTTACTATGACTAAATAAAAATTCCCTCTGCGCTTTATTATAAATAAGTGTACGACCAATGTTATTTGCTACAACCTCACCTTTAGCCGCAACAACCGAGGTATATTGTAATGTATGTGGCTCGCCTAAAATAAACATTACTAAATCGTTGTTATTTCCCCAAGCGTGATAGCCCACAGGCTCAATCCAATCAAAAATACGACTTGGTGCCTGCTCTGTACTCAGCGGATATTGCCATAGTTTTTGTTTGCCATCTTCCTCAACCACGATGGCAGATAAACTATCGCCACTCGGTGTTACTGTTGGCGAATACTCACTTACAGCTGTATTTGTGATCATAGAGGTTTGTTTTGATGATAAATCATAACGTGCAATATCAGTTTGGCTCTGCTTATTACTGATTACCTCACGCGTATAATAAAGGCCCGTATCGGTTAAATGGGGCTGATTGTTGTAGCTGGTTTTATCACTAACAATGCTTACGCGTATGCCATGCGGGGTATTTAAATCGGCAAGTAGTATTTGACTTTTAGGCATATTTGCTTGGGCAACGCCTAATGTTAAAGCATTAATTGTTATTAGCCCTAACAACGGTTTGATCAGTTTCATGCTTTCTCTCGTTTTAATTTTAAGCACCTCATGATAACGTTATTTACTGATGACGTCACTTGACCTAGCTTAGTAAGGTCTTTATAACTAACGGGTCATAAAAAAGAGAACAAACATGTCAGCTAAACACCCTATTATTGCAATCACCGGCTCATCTGGAGCAGGCACTACAACCACCACCAATGCCGTGAAGCATATTTTCCGCAGCCTCGACATCAATGCTGCATTTATTGAAGGTGATAGCTTTCATCGCTATACACGTCCTGAAATGGACAAAAAAATTCGAGAAGCCCAACAACAAAGTAAACATATCAGTTATTTTGGCCGAGAAGCCAATGACTTTGGTGCATTAGAAGACTTATTTACTAAGTATGGTGAAACAGGCGAAGGTAAACTGCGTCGTTATTTACATACCTTTGATGAAGCCGTGCCTTATAACCAGTTACCAGGAACATTTACTCCTTGGCAAGAGCTTGAGCAAAACACAGATTTAATGTTTTACGAAGGCTTACATGGCGGCGTGGTCGACGAAGATCATGATGTTGCTAAGCATGTTGATTTACTTATAGGCATGGTGCCAATTATTAACCTTGAGTGGATCCAAAAGCTTATTCGCGATACCTCAGAACGCGGTCATTCTCGTGAAAAAGTAATGGACTCGATTGTGCGCAGTATGGATGACTACATTAATCATATAACGCCGCAATTTTCACGTACCCATATTAACTTTCAACGAGTGCCAACCGTTGATACTTCTAATCCATTTAGCGCTAAAGATATCCCATCCCTTGATGAAAGCTTTGTAGTTATTCGCTTTAGGGGCATTGATGACGTTGATTTCCCGTATTATTTACGCATGATTGAAGGCAGCTTTATGTCGCGGATCAATACGCTTGTAGTGCCCGGTGGCAAAATGGGACTGGCAATGGAACTAGTGCTTACGCCACTGATCAAAGATATTATTTTGAAAAAGCGCGCCTTAGCAAAATTAGCCCCACCTGAAATTCCTATTTAAGTGTATCGCTCATTTCTTAGAGAGTACTTGGTTCATAAGATCTAACAACATGTGATGATCTTATGAAATTGCCCACCTCTTTTATCAAGTGATCGCAAATACATTCTGCTCTTTTTTGTTTAGTCTAACTCACGTACACTGCTGATTTTAAGTATGATGAGAGCAGTATGTCGCAAGCTATTAAAATTATTGTCGGGTCTAAAAACCCAGTAAAAGTAAATGCCGCTAAACACATTTTTGCGATGTATTTTCCCGAGCAGGTAATTGAATGTGGTGGCGTTCACGCCCCCTCTGATGTACCCGATCAACCTATAGGCGAAGAGCAGACGTGTTTGGGTGCACAAAACCGAGTTAACTACTGTAAAGCACAGCATCAAGCAGACTACTACATAGCGATGGAAGGTGGCGCAGCGCAATTTAGCTATGGTGCAGCAACCTTTGCCTATGTTGTTATTGATGACGGCGCACAGCAAGTTACAGGCCGAAGCAGTAACTTACCTTTGCCTTCGGTTTTTTATAAAGCATTGCTGCAAGGTGAAGAGCTCGGAGACGTGATGGATAAGGCTTTTAATACCACCAATATCAAGCAGCAAGGGGGTGCTATTGGTTTATTAACTGATCATCATGCAACACGAGAAAGTACCTATACTCAAGCGCTGACTCTCGCCATGGCGCCTTTTCTTAATCCCACTTTATATAATCAATAACGGATGTTTTAATGAAGTATAACTACGTATTATTTGATGCCGACGAAACCTTATTTAGCTTTAATGCCTTTGCTGGCTTACAAAAAATGTTGGCAGCTTATGACATGGATTTTACCAAGGCAGATTATGATCATTACCAAAATACCAATAAGCCATTATGGATTGCCTATCAAAATAACGAAATTACCGCAAACCACCTGCAAGTAACTCGTTTTAGTGAGCTGGCAAATAAACTTGATGTACCAGCCCAGCAGCTCAATGATGATTTTTTATCGGCAATGGCTGAAATTTGCATGCCTTTACCCGGTGCGGTTGAATTATTAAACGCCCTCAAACCTCATGCCAAGTTAGGCATTATCACCAATGGCTTTTCTCAGCTACAAGCACGTCGCTTAGCACATACTGGGCTGCAAGATATGTTCGATTGGCTGGTAATTTCTGAAAAAGTAGGTATAGCTAAACCTGCAAAAGAGATATTTGAGCACACCTTTAATTTAATGGGGAATCCACCGAAAGAGCAAATTTTAATGGTAGGTGATACCGCCAGCAGTGATATTCTTGGTGGACGAAATGCAGGCATAGACACCTGCTGGTTACAGCACCCAGGGGTAATCTTACCTGAAGGTATTAAGCCAACGTATCAAGTCACTGAGTTAAAACAGTTACAAACCATTTTAGGTCTGTAATACCTGACTGATTATGCTGACAAACAGCCAAAAAAAATGACGCTAATAAGCGTCATTTTTTATAACTGTATGTAAGCGATTAACTGATTAGGCGTTTGCTAATTCAAGACCGGGTGCAGGCATCGAGACAGGCGTTTCAAAGGTTGCCCACTCCCATGCTGACTCAGTTGCCATAATTTTGCGTAGTAGCTTGTTGTTTAAATCATGGCCTGATTTAAATGCAGTTACTTTACCTAAAAGGTTATGACCTGTCATAAACATGTCACCTACACAGTCTAGTATCTTATGCTTGACGAACTCGTCTGAGTAACGCAGACCGTTCGGATTTAAAACTTTAAATTCATCAAGTACCACTGCGCTATCCATGCTACCACCTAGTGCAAGGTTATTAGCATGCATGTATTCAATGTCTTTCATAAAGCCAAAAGTACGCGCACGGCTAATTTCTTCAGTAAAGCTTTGTGCAGTAATATCTAAGCCAATGCGTTGGCGGCTTTCATTGATTGCAGGGTGATCAAAGGCAATCTCAAAGTCGATATGGAATCCGTCGTAAGGTTCTACTTCGGCCCATTTATCGCCTTCTTCAATACGTACTTTTTCTTTTATACGAATAAAGCGCTTCGCGACATTTTGCTCTTCAATGCCACCTTTTTGTAATAAATAAATGAATGGTAATGCACTACCATCCATTATTGGTACTTCTGAGCTATCAAGTTCAACAATCAGATTGTCGATCCCCATTGCCGCAACAGCTGCAATTAAATGCTCAGTAGTTGATAAGCGAACACCATCTTTGTTTATTAAACAGGTACACAATTGCGTATCACCAACGGCTTCAGGCGTTGTTTCAAAATCAACAACCGGATCAAGGTCGACACGACGAAATACAATCCCAGTATTTGCGCTCGCAGGTCGGAGAGTTATTGTGACCTTCTCACCTTTATGAAGTCCAATTCCTATGGCTTTGACTACTTGTGCAATCGTACGCTGTTTAATCATAGGTTCGCTCACTTTAAGTATATATTACAGTTAGACGGCGGAGTGTAACATAAATACGGTATAACTACAATATTCGTTCACATTTAGCACAAAAGTACTGTTTTTAATTAGTCTGCTTGTTTACGTAAAAAAGCAGGAATGTCGAAATAATCGCCACCCTCAGACTTATCTGTTTTCTTAGCACTGCTTGACGACGTATTCGCTGAAGAACTTGAAGAACTAGACGGTGTGCCTTGCTCCTTTGATTCAGTTTGCGAAGTCGTTGCTGACTCGTCAGTCGTGCTTGTGCCTTGGCTTGCGAAGCTAGGTACATACATGCTGCTTGTTTGTGTGCTTGAGCTAGTTACATCAGAGCCTGATGCTTTTTTGAAACCGTTATCTACAATACCAAACTGTGGACGACGATCGCCGCCTAAGCCAGTTGCAACCACAGTTACACGTAGCTCGTCTGTCATTTCTGGATCAATTACCGCACCCACAACAACCGTTGCGTTTTCAGACGCTAGCGCCTTAACGTGATTACCCACAATTTCGAATTCTTCAATCGCGATATCCATACCCGCAGTAATATTAACCAAGATACCTTTAGCACCGGTTAAATCTACGTCTTCTAGAAGCGGGCTTGAAATAGCGGCTTCTGCTGCTTCTTGTGCACGATCAGGACCCGATGCAGATGCAGTTCCCATCATCGCTGTGCCCATTGCAGACATAACAGTACGTACGTCGGCGAAATCCACGTTAATTAGACCCGAGCGAGTGATTAACTCAGCAATGCCTTGTACTGCACCAAACAATACGTCATTTGCTTTTGCAAACGCATCCAGTAAAGTTGTTCCTTTACCCAATACTTTTAGTAACTTGTTATTTGGAATAGTGATTAACGAGTCCACAATTTCAGATAATTCGCTAATACCTTGCTCTGCAGCAGCGGCACGCTTTTTACCTTCAAAATCAAACGGACGTGTTACCACAGCAACAGTTAAAATACCCAGTTCTTTAGCAATTTTAGCTACAACTGGCGCAGCACCGGTTCCTGTACCGCCGCCCATACCTGCCGCTATAAATACCATATCAGCACCTTCAAGGCTGGCACGAATGGTCTCTGCGTCTTCTTCAGCCGACTGACGACCTACTTCAGGGTTGGCACCCGCACCTAACCCAGAGGTTATTTGCGTACCTAATTGTACCGTTACATCAGCGGCTGAATTACGTAATGCTTGCGCATCCGTATTGGCTGCGATAAAACGAACACCTTCTATTTGTTGTTTTACCATGTGCTCAACTGCGTTACCGCCGCCACCGCCTACACCGATTACTTTTATTACAGCTTCTTCGCTGTGTTGTTCCATTATATCAAACATATTTACTCTCCGACTTGAGTACTAAAACTCGCCTTGAAACCATTTTGTGATGCGGTTCCACCAATTATTGTTATCATCCGCTTTCGACTTTTGTGCATTCATCGACTGCATAGTACGCCCGTATTGTAACAAACCTACAGCGGTTGCGTACGATGGATCATCAACATAATCAGTTAAACCTACTACACCAATTGGTTTACCTATTCTTACTGGCATCTGAAAAATATCTTCAGCCACTTCCATTGCGCCAGTCATTTTAGCAGTTCCGCCAGTAATGACGAGACCTGCTGCAATTTGGTCTTCTAATCCTGAGCGACGAATTTCTTCCATCGCCAACTCAAATAATTCTCTAAAACGTGGCTCAACCACTTCTGACAACGTATGCCTAGACATCAGTCTTGCTGGTCGCCCACCTACGCTTGGCACTTCAATCGTGTC
Organism: Pseudoalteromonas sp. BSi20439; assembly: GCF_000241165.1. NCBI lineage: Bacteria > Pseudomonadati > Pseudomonadota > Gammaproteobacteria > Alteromonadales > Pseudoalteromonadaceae > Pseudoalteromonas > Pseudoalteromonas sp. BSi20439. The sequence continues at coordinate 23,515 of NZ_BADW01000064.1, read as the reverse complement.
TTCGCTGCTCGCCATTTGGCTACTTGCACAGGCATATTGTACTTTGAGTGACTCTGCATGTGATATAGGTGTGCGAAATATTTTTGCAATATCACCGGTTACTTGGTTGCCCGCCACCGGAATAACCGCAGAATGACGCAGTGCACCATTAATATAAATAGTGATATCCATAGTACCACCACCAATATCTAACACCGCGACACCCAGCTCTTTTTCATCGTCCGTCAGTACAGAGTAACAAGAGGCAAGCGCAGTGAATATAAGTTGGTCAACTTCAAGCCCACAACGTTCAACACATTTTTCTATATTTTTAGCCATATCGTTGGAGCAGGTAATAATATGCGCACGTGCTTCCATACGCACACCACTCATGCCAAGTGGGTTTTTAATCCCCTCTTGCATGTCAATGCTGTACTCTTGTGGCAAGGCATGCAACATTTTGCGTTCAGCTGAAATTGGTACTGAGCGAGCAATATGGATTACATTTTCAATGTCTTCATCGGTTACTTCAGTATTATTAATAGCGACAACACCGCTTTCGTTCTGACACTGAATATGTTTGCCAGAAATGCCCAAATAAACCGAGCTAATACGACAATCAGCCATCAATTCGGCTTCATCAATTGCGCGGCGAATAGACTCAGACACTAAATTTAAATCGTTAACGCCGCCTTTATCCATTCCATAAGATACTTGGCTCCCCACGCCAACAATGCTGAGCTTGTTATCTGTGGTGATTTCACCTACCGTGGCCACTACTTTCGAAGTGCCTACGTCTAATCCAATCACTAGGTTTCTTTCTGCTGACTTAGTCATGCCTTACTCTTTATTATAATTGCTGTTCTTGCATTGGCTTATAGCTCACTGCAAGGCCGGTATCGTAGCGTAAATCAATTGCATCTATCTGTGCATCAGCACGTTGTTCTATGCGTGAATAAACGTCTATAAAACGCTGTACACGCTTGGCTTTATCCTTGCGCCCTAAATTTAAACGCACGCCATTATCTAACCAAAGTTGCCACGAAAACCGCTCAGATAGCGCAAGGCTAGTGAGCGTTAGTGCATTTACTTTAAGCATTTCATCAAACTGTTTAAACGCTACCCATGCTTCTTTTTCACTGCCTTCTGGCCCATATAACTGGGGTAATGTGGCACTTAATTTATCACTTTTAGCCTCAAACGCATCGCCGCTTTGGTTAATCAATAAATCACTGTTCCAGTGAGCGACCGCTTGATGCTCTACCACGTAAACTTGGATAGTATCAGGCCATTGCTTTCTTACCGATACCGTTGCGACCCAAGGTAGTTCTTGCACTAAATGCTGAACATGCTTTACGTTTAACTCAAAAAAGCTACTTAAATCCGCTTTTTTTATCGCGGTAGTTATTGCTTTTTCATCGGTGTATTTGGGGCTCCCCAACACCGTTAAATGCTTAATTTGCGCATCTTTATTTGCAACTAACCAATGGGAAACCCCATTGGTTATTTCAATTAACCCAATCACCACAGCCAGAAAAAAGCTCACTCCAAAAATCAGCGACCAGTTAAGTTGCTGTTTTAGTTGCTGCGCTTTCTCTAAAAAGGGATGCATATTAAAGGGTTTGCTCCAAAATGCGAACAACTAATTGCTCAAAACTTGCCCCATTGGCTTTTGCAGCCATTGGCACCAATGATTTTTCTGTCATGCCTGGCACTGTATTTACTTCCAACAAGTAAAATTGGCCTTGCTGATCTTGCATTGCATCGACGCGACCCCAGCCACTTGCACCCACTAAATCAAACGCATCGAGTGCCATTGCTTGTAGTTTTTGGGTATCTGGTTGTGATAAATCAGCAGGACAATGATATTGTGTCGTACTTGACTGATATTTAGCTTGGTAGTCATAAAAACCATTTGGCGTGCTCATTTCAATCACAGGTTGTACTTCATCACCAAGCACCGTAATTGTAAATTCGCGCCCCGAGATCCACTGCTCTACCAATACTTGGCTGTCGAACTTAAATGCATTGCTGAGCGCATCTTCAAGCTCTTCTGCAGAGCTTGCTTGTGCCATACCAATACTTGAGCCTTCGTGCGATGGTTTTACCATCACTTTTTTAAATTCCTCGATAATTGCTTTAGCATCAAAGCCTTTTTTAGCATCAACTACCGCATAAGGTGCTGTGCTTAAGCCTGCCGATTTAAACAAGTGCTTACAACGAATTTTATCCATTGCTAATGCTGAACCCAATACATTACTGCCAGTGTAAGGCAAGTTCATAAACTCTAAAGCACCTTGTACTGTGCCATCTTCACCACCTCGGCCATGCAGCGCAATAAAAACGCGATCAACATTTAAGTCTTTTAATTCCCACAATGAACGATTTTGAGGGTCAAACGCAATCGCATCAATGCCATAGGCAAGAAGTGCATTAAGGACTGCTTGACCAGATTTTAATGACACGTCGCGCTCTGCTGAGTTTCCACCTAGCAGCACCGCTACTTTACCGAACTGGGAACTTACCTGTGTCATACTTCACCTTGCTTTAATTTTTCTATCGACATATTTGTTGCTGCTAAGTTTTTAACTAACTGACCTATGTTACCTGCGCCTTGCGTAAGTACTAAGTCATTATTTTGTAGGCAGTTAGCAAGTACACCTGCAAGCTCTGAGCTTGAAGCCACATGCAATGGCTCTTTGCCACGCTGGCGTAAACTGCGGCATAAACTCTTACTATCAGCGCCCACAATCGGCTCTTCGCCTGCGCTGTAAACATCAAGCAATAGCAACTGATCAACCTCAGCGAGTACTTTCACAAAATCTTCGTATAAATCGCGAGTACGGGTATAGCGATGCGGCTGATAAACCATCACTAAACGCTTATCAGGCCAGCCTTCTCTCGCTGCGGTGATGGTAGCGGCCACTTCTGATGGGTGATGACCATAGTCATCTACTAACATCACATTACCGCATTCGTTTTCAAATTCACCATAATGCTGAAAACGACGGCCAATGCCTTCAAAAGTATCTAATGCCGCTAAAATTGCATGATTAGCTATGTTTTGATCTTTTGCCACCGCAATCGCTGCGGTTGCATTTAGGGCATTGTGTTTACCTGGCATATTTAACTTGGCGGTTAAACTCTCGCCTTGTTTATTAGTAACAGTAAATTGGCATGTATTGGCTGTCTGGCTAAATTCACTCATTCGATAGTCAGCATCTTGCGATTCACCATAAGTGATCACCGGACGACCAAAGCGAGGTATTAATTCTGCGGCAACGTCTGAATCTATACACACTACAGCTAGCCCGTAAAACGGCAGGTTATGAATGAATTCAACATAAGTATCTTTCATTTTTTCTAAGCTGCCGCCGTAAGTTTCCATGTGATCTTCTTCAATATTAGTGATCACCGATACCATTGGCTGTAAATGCAAAAATGAAGCATCGCTTTCATCCGCTTCAGCGATTAAAAAGTCGCTTTTGCCTACTTTAGCATTGCTGCCAGCACTATTTAATAAACCGCCAATAATAAAGGTTGGATCGAGCCCTGCTTGTGCATAAATGCTGGCAATTAAACTAGTTGTTGTGGTTTTACCATGGGTACCGGCAATGGCGATACCGTGGCGAAAGCGCATCAGCTCAGCTAACATTTCTGCACGGCGAACCACCGGAATACGCGCAGCTTGCGCGGCTTGAATTTCAGGGTTTGTTTTATCAATTGCACTTGAAACCACCACCACATTAGCGTCTTTTACATTATTTTCATGATGGCCAATAAATACTTCAGCGCCCGCTTGAATTAAACGCTCGGTCATGGCGCTATGCGCTATATCCGAGCCGGTAATACGGTAACCTTCAAAAGCCAATACTTCTGCAATACCGCCCATACCTGCACCACCTATTCCTACAAAGTGAATAGTTTCAATGCGGCGCATCGCAGGGCGTGTATATTTTTCTTTTGCTAATGTCTGTTTCACTTATATTCTCTTATTTGTTACTTGCTCACAGTGCATAGCGACGCTGGCTGTGGCATCTAAAATAGCCTGCTGCTTTGCTTTAGCAGCCATTTTAGTTATTAATAAAGGTTCGGCTAAATAGGGACTTAAAAGTTCAACAATGCTGCGCTGATTAAATTGCCCCTGTGGCATTAATAATGCCCCTTCTGCCATTACTAAATACTGTGCATTTGCTGTTTGGTGATCATCAACCGCATGTGGAAACGGTACAAATACCGCCATTTTACCTGCTGCAGCAATTTCACTAACCGTTAGCGCTCCGGCGCGACAAATTACAATATCGGCCCAGCCATAAGCGGTATCCATATCATCAATAAATTCAGCAACAGTTACTTGTTCATCGCCCATTTGTTGCTGCTGGTAACTTTCGCTCACACTAGCAAAATGGCCTTTACCAGTTTGGTGCCAAACATTAATGGCACAGGTATCATTTAAGCGCTTAAATGCTTCAGGCAGTGTTTGGTTAAGTACTTGCGCACCTAGTGAGCCACCCACTACAAGCATATTAATTGGACTTGATATTTCCCGCTTAGGTATATCAACTACACTCTGACGCACAGGGTTACCCACCAGCTCAGCTTTACCACTGGCAAAAGCACTTGGAAATGCAGCTAATACGCGATTCGCAAATTTCGCTAGCCATTTATTGCTCATACCAGCTACGGCGTTTTGCTCATGAATTACCAAAGGGATACCGAGACTTTTTGCCGCAATACCCGTAGGGCCTGTCACGTAGCCGCCCATAGCTAAAACCACGTCAGGGCGTTGTTGTTTTAATACTTTACGCGCCTGCAATATTGCATTAATAACCATGAATGGCGCTTTAATGAGGCGTTTTAAACCATTACCTCGCACGCCTTTTACATCAATAAAATCAATTTCTATGTTGTGCTTGGGCACGACACTGGCTTCCATTCTATCTGGAGTGCCTATCCAGCTAACTTGCCAACCTTGCTGTTTGAGATAATCAGCAACCGCAATCCCCGGGAAAATATGTCCACCTGTGCCCCCTGCTACAACGACTATTTTTTTACTCATCGTTTAGCTCCCCCCGACGTGGCCTGTTTAGTTGCCATCTTCGTTTCAAAATCTACCCGTAATAAAATACCAGTGGCTATGGTCATCATTAATAAACTTGAGCCACCATAGGAAATAAACGGTAGGGTTAGTCCTTTGGTTGGTAATATACCGGCACTGGCGCCTACATTAACCATAGTTTGAAATGCAAACCAAATACCGATAGCTAAAGCTAAATAGCCTTCATATTCTTTACCGTTTTTAAGCGCATTTTGGCCAATGAGTAAAGCTCTAAATACTAAAGTACCGAGTACCATTAAAATACTCAGCACCCCCATAAAACCTAACTCTTCAGCAATAACAGCAAAAATAAAGTCGGTGTGCGCTTCTGGTAAATATTGTAATTTTTGTACGCTGTTTCCTAGGCCTTGGCCAAACCAATCGCCTTGACTATAAGCCATTAGTGATTGCACTAATTGGTAGCCTTTGCCAAAAGGGTCATCCCAAGGTTCTAAAAAGCCAACCACACGCGCCATACGATATGGCTCTAACACAATAAGCCCAACCACTAGCGCAATACCGGTTAAAATAAGTGCAAAAAACTGCCAAAGCTTGGCACCGGCTAAAAACAACAAACCAACCGTAGTAACAAACATCACCACCACAGTCCCTAAATCGGGCTGCATTAAAATAAGTGCTGCATAAACTGCAAATACCGCTATGGGTTTAGCAAAGCCTTTTATGTTTTCTTGAACTTCATTGCGCTTACGTACTAAGTAGCCTGCGATATAACTAAAAAAGAACAACTTAGCGAGCTCCGAGGCTTGAATATTAAACGGTCCTACGGGTATCCAGCGGGTCGAACCATTGACTTCACGTCCTACAATAAGTACCACTAATAACAGTACTAAACCGATTAGTAATAAATAGGGGTTAGCTTTTTTCCACCACGACATAGGTACTTGAGTACTAATGCAAAATAAACAAAACGATAGCCCTAAAAAAATGCCATGGCGGATAGTAAAATGATAAATATTACCAAACAGTCTATCGGCTGTCGGCATTGAGGCACTGGTTACCATCACAAAGCCCACACCAATCAGCATTAGCATGCAATAAAGCAGTGGCACATCATAAAGCTGCGCTGAAGGTTTAGGGGTGAGAGCCTCTTTAATATCCGCAAAAGCAATCATGACTGCCCCTGCAATACACATTGCACAAAATCATCGCCGCGTTGCATATAATTGTTATACATATCAATGCTGGCACAGGCAGGTGCGAGTAAAACGGTATCGCCCGATTTACTTAATTGCTTTGCAAGCGTCACAGCCTCAGACATATTATTGGTTAAATGACCTTTAGCACTGAGTGCCACTAAATCTTTGGCATCTTTACCAAAACAAATCAGCGCTTTTACATGCTTTTCAATATAAGGCTTTAACACCTCTAAATCCGCACCTTTAGCATCACCACCAGCAATCACGACTAGGTTTTCGTGCTTACCCGCTAAACTATCTATTGCCGCCACTGTTGCGCCTACATTAGTGGCTTTAGAGTCGTTAAAGTATTTAATGCCATTAAACTCACCCACAAACTGACAACGGTGCGCTAAGCCATTAAATTGAGATAATGCGGTTTTGTAATGCGCCTTAGTAATTGTAAATGGGCTGAGTAACGCCATCACTGCCAAGGTATTTAAATAGTTATGCTTACCCACAACGGCTAAAGTACTTACTGGTAAATAAGCTTCGCCCTTTACCATAAAGTGCGCTTCGCTATTGTGCTTTGCTAAGTGGTAATTGCCTTGTGTTTCACCAAAGCTCAGTTGTGGTGCTAACGTGCGATTCACAGGGTGTGTTTGCTTATCGTCAGCATTAATCACTATGTGTTCAGCACCATTATAAATACTTAGTTTTGAATCTATATAGGCTTGGTAACTATCATAACGATCGAGATGATCTTCTGAAATATTAAGCACGGTTGCACTCGTCGTTTTTAGGCTGCGTGTGGTATCAAGCTGAAAACTTGATAGCTCCAATACAAATACATCAAAGTCACCGTCAAGTAAATCCAGTACAGCTGTACCGATGTTACCACCGAGTGCCACTTTATAACCTGCGGTTTTTAATACTTCGTAGGCAAGTGTTACTACGGTTGATTTGCCATTTGAGCCTGTTACAGCAACGACTGGTTTGCTATTAATGCGCGCAAATAACTCAACATCACCAATCACTTCAACGCCTGCGTTAATTGCCTTAGCAATTGCTGGTGTTTTTAAGCCCAGCCCGGGACTAATAATAATCATATCGCAAGCACTGAGCGCCGCATTTTCTAGGTCACCAAAGTGCGTTTTTAATTGAGGTGCGTGCTGATTGAGCCAATCAACACCTGGCGGATTCTCTCTGCTATCGACCACATAAGGCTGTATTGATTGAGATAATAAAAAACGCACAATGCCCAGACCGGTTACACCGAGTCCGAGCACTGTTATGTGTTTATTTTTTATCTCGTTTAAATACTGCATTTATCGGATCTTTAATGTCGCAAGGCCAGCGAGTACCAGCACAATAGAAATTATCCAAAAGCGCACAATAACGCGTGGCTCCGGCCAACCTTTAAGTTCGTAATGGTGATGAATAGGCGCCATTCTAAAAATGCGTTGCCCACGTAATTTGTAAGAGCCAACTTGTAAAATTACCGATAGCGCTTCCATTACAAACACGCCCCCCATAATAATCAGTAACAGCTCTTGGCGAACAAGTACGGCAATAATCCCCAATGCACCACCCAGTGCTAATGAGCCTACATCGCCCATAAATACTTGCGCAGGATACGTGTTAAACCATAAAAAACCTAACCCAGCCCCTACAATAGCGGTACATACCACAACCAACTCACTCGCCAGTGGTAGATGCGGAATATGCAAATAAGCCGAAAAATTAATATTACCCGTTAAGTAAGCAATAATGGCCAGTGCTGCAGCCACTAAAATAGTAGGTACAATGGCTAAACCGTCTAGACCGTCGGTTAAATTAACCGCGTTTGACGTGCCCACCAACGCAAAGTAGGTGATCACGATATAAAACAGCCCCAGCTGTGGCAGTACATCTTTAAAAAATGGCACTACCAGTGACGTTTCAGTTGCTTGTGTGCTGCTCATGTAAAGCGCAGTGGCTACAACCAGTGCAATTACCGATTGCCAAAAGTATTTCCACTTTGCAATAAGTCCTTTTGGATCTTTACGGATCACCTTACGGTAATCATCAATAAAGCCCACAATACCTAATGAGCCAATTACAAATAAAGTGGCCCATACGTATTTATTAGACAAGTCTGCCCATAATAATGTGCTGGTAAAAATAGCCCCTAAAATAAGTAAGCCACCCATGGTCGGCGTACCCGATTTAGATAGGTGCGATTGCGGACCATCATCACGTACTGTTTGTCCTATTTGCATGCGTTGCAGCGCACGAATTAACTTAGGACCAAAATACAACGACATCATCAATGCGGTTAAAATACCTAAAATGGCACGCAGGGTTAAATACGAAAAAACATTAAAGCCACTATAATATTGAGTTAAATACTCAGCCAGCCAAACTAACATGATGATACTCCATTGATGGCTTGTTGCTGGCCATTAACTAAATCGGTTACTAAAAGCTCCATGCGAGAACTGCGTGATCCTTTCACGACAAGGGTAATTTTTTTATCTACTTTGCTAATGCTGTTTTGAATTTGCTGCAGCATTTGCTCACGATTAGAGAAATGGCGATTTGGCAGCCCAAATACATCACTGGCACATTTACTTAATACTCCGAGTGTAAATAACTCATCAATGCCTTGCGCTAATGCGTATTCACCGACTTCTTGATGATATTTACGGGCATCTTCGCCAAGTTCACCCATATCACCGAGTGCCAAAATACGATGACCTTGAATATCACTAAGTAAATCAATCGCGGCTTTCACCGACTTTACGTTGGCATTGTATGTATCATCGATAATGGTGAGTGAATCACTGGCTTCAATTAGGTTAACCCGTCCTTTAACTTCACCCATGGTCGCTAACGCGCTGGCAATGTCCTTAAGTGACACGTCAAACTCACTGGTTAACGCCGCAGCAATAAGCGCGTTACTAATATTGTGTTTACCTGGCAGTGCTAACTTAACCGGCACACTGTGTTGCTTGGTGCACAAAGTAAAGCTTGCGCGAGCTTGTGCATCTAGGCTGATGTCTTCAGCCCAAATATCGAGCTTTTCACTACTCGAAAAACATTTAATATTGCGCGTTGCTAACTTATCAAGCCAATATTGACTAAAGTCACTATCGCAATTGACGATGGCGATGCCATCCTCTTTTAATCCGTCGTAAATTTCACCTTTTGCTTGTGCCACACCTTGCAGGCTACCAAAGCCTTCCAAGTGGGCAGCAGCAACATTACATACCACAGCTACATCCGGTTTGGTCATCGCGGTGGTGTACGCAATTTCACCTATGTGGTTAGCGCCTAATTCAATAACCGCAAAGCGATGTTGTGGCTCTAATCTGAGTAAAGTTAACGGTACGCCAATGTCGTTGTTAAAATTACCTTTAGTGGCTAATACATCCCCTTTACTTGATAAAATAGCGGCACACATTTCTTTAACTGTTGTTTTACCTACACTGCCAGTAATAGCGATAGTTTTAGGTGCAACTTGCGCCATCACTGCTGTACCAATTGTGCCTAATGCAATACGGGTATCGGCAACTACAAATTGAGCAATATCGGTATCAACAGCGTGATCGACAATCACGCCTATAGCGCCTTTTTGTTTTGCTTGTTCAATAAATTTATGGCCATCAAAATTTGGGCCCTTAAGCGCCAAAAACACTTCACCATCACACAAAGTACGGGTGTCGGTGTTTATATTTATCACCTTGCGATTATCACCTTGATAATCGGTTGCTAGCACATTAGCTAGCCAATCAAAATCCATTGGGATCATGCTTGAGACCCTCTTACTGCTTTTTTTAATTGTTGTTGTACAAATTGGCGGTCGCAAAAATCGATGCGTGTATCGCCTATAATTTGATAGTCTTCATGCCCTTTACCGGCAATTAAAATAACCTCACCGGCTTTTGCGTTATCTATAGCAAATTGTATCGCGGCACCGCGTTCGGCCTCTAAATGAGCGTTTTCTGGATGCTCTAATCCCGCAGCTACATCATTAATAATGTCATTAGGGTCTTCAGAGCGTGGGTTATCACTGGTAATGATCACTTTGTCTGCAAACTGCTCAGCAGCTTGTGCCATTAGTACACGCTTTCCTTTATCTCTGTCGCCGCCACAACCAAACACACAACTCACTCCACCTGGTACATGTTGCTGCAGCGCTTGTAACGCTAAAGCCAACGCATCTGGCGTATGCGCGTAATCAACAACGCAAGTAGGCATACTTGGCGCTGTAAATGCTTGCATCCTGCCGGCTACCGGCTGTAAATACTCACATCCTGCTACTAACTGTGTTAATGGATAGCCTAGCGCTAATAGCGTTGCTAACGCAGCCGTTAGATTATAAAGGTTAAATTCACCAAACAGCGGTGATTTTATGGCAACATCACCCCAGCTAGTAGTTAATTGCGCCGAAATACCGGTTGCTAAATACTGAACATCTGAAAAATATACAAACTGTGAATTTTTAGGGGCTAAGTTTTTACGGCCATAACAAATAAGACTATTAAAGCTGTATTTTTCAATCCATTGTTCTGCTTGTCCGTCATCCTGATTAAGAATGACATGGTCAGCATCAAAATCACGAAACAGCATCAATTTAGCATCACCATAGCTTTGCATATCGCCATGGTAATCTAAGTGATCGCGCGACAAGTTAGTAAAAACCGCCGCTTTAAAATGACACTGATCAACACGGTGCTGTACCAAACCATGCGATGACACTTCCATAGCAACCAATTGGTGTTGCTCATTTTTTAAGTCGCTTAAAATACGCTGTAAATCGACTGCTGAAGGCGTAGTATTTTGCAGTGGTGTTAAGTTATCTGGATGGCCATAACCTAAGGTACCAATAATAGCGGCTTGGGTATGACAAAATTGCGCTAAATGAGCAATCATTGCTGTGGTAGTCGATTTACCATTGGTGCCCGTTACGCCAACTAAATCTAAGTGCTTGCTCGGTTGTTGATAAAATTGACTCGCCAATACAGGCAGTTTCTTATTCAATTCTGAGACTAAATAAAGCGGCTCAAAATCACTTTCAAATTCACACAGTCTGTCGGCAATAATTGCACTGGCACCATTTTCAATTGCTTTACTAATAAAGTGCCCACCATCTAACTGGTGCCCTTTTATCGCCACAAACACATCACCTGGTTTTACATCGCGGCTATCTAAACGCAGCTCGTTTACCATTAAACGTGCTGCATCTATTTCTAAATGTTTTAAAATTGTGTGTAAATCACGCACCATCATCTTTGCCCTTCACGTATGCCACCGAGTCTTTGTCTGGGGCAACGTTTAAAATTCTTAATGAATTAGAGATTATTTCGGCAAACGCTGGACCTGCTGTTGCGCCGCCATAATAAACATCTCCACCGGGCTCGTTGATTAATACCACAACGGCTAATCGCGGGTTACTGGCAGGGGCAATGCCCGCAAAATAACCTACATATTCGTCACCATAGCCCCCTGCGGCGGCTTTTTTAGAGGTGCCTGTTTTACCAGCAGCGCGGTAACCATCCACTTTAACGCGACGTGCGGTACCGCCTTCTTCAAATACGCTTTCCATCATATGGACAACGGCTTCAACATCTTCTTGTTGAAAGACACGCTCACCTTCAGGTATAGAATCTTGCTTTAGTACAGTAAGCGGACGATTAACTCCGCCTGCCCCTAACATGGCGTAAAAACGTGCCATTTGCGCGGTACTCACGGCAATATTGTAACCAAACGAGAGCGCTGCAATTTCATGATCTGACCAACGGCGATTAGGGTAAAATAAGCCACTACTTTCGCCTACCATGCCAGTACCACTATCACTGCCAAACCCCACTTTTTGATACAGGCCCACAAAGTACTCTTTGGGTACTGTTTGGCTTATTTTGGTTACTCCCATATTACTGGAGTATTTTAAAATTTCGCGCAGCGTCATTTCGCCATGATTACGGGTATCTTGTACTAAGCTGCCCCCTAAGCGCATCCAGCCTGGGTAGGTATCAACTTTGTCATCCGGTTGGATTGTGCCGTAGTCTAATCCAGCTAAAATGGCTAGAGGCTTAACAGTTGAGCCGGGTTCAAACAAATCGGTAATAGCGCGGTTACGACGTTTATGAGGAGCCGCCCCGCTTAAGTTGTTAGGATTAAATGATGGGCTATTGACCATGGCCAAGACTTCACCGGTTTTAACATCTACTACCATGGCAGAACCTGAGGTCGCTTTATAAGTTAATACCGCTGATTTAACTGCTTTATAAGCAATGGCTTGAATTCGCTGATCAATACTTAGCTGAATGCTTTCAGGCTCTACTCGCTCGCGTTCATCAAGCACTTCAACTTCACGCCCTTGCGCATCTTTGCGAATGGTACGGCGACCTTCTTCACCGGTTAACGCGTTTTCATAAAGCTTTTCTATGCCCTCAATGCCTTTACCATCAATATTGGTAAACCCAATAACATGCGCACTTACTTCACCAGCAGGGTAATAACGTTTTGATTCATCTAATAAATGAATACCAGGTAGGCGTAAATCACCGATGTAATTAGCCACAGCGGGAGTCACTTGGCGTTTTAAATACACAAAGCGACGAGTAGGATCATCAAGTAATCGCGTGTTAATTTTACTAGGCTCAATGCGCAACACATCAGCCAATTCACGCCAGCGTAAATCATTTTTATAATACAGGGCGGTACGCTTATTTAACTCAGCAACATTTTCACGAAGCGTTTGCTGATCTTCACCGTTTTTGCGTGCTTGCCTAAGTACTTTACTAACCAGTGATTTATGCAGGGCTTTAGGATCTGCATACACGCTTACCACAGGCACACTAACGGCAAGCTCTTTACCGTTACGATCGAAAATCATCCCGCGTTGCACATGCAGTTTTTCAATCCGTACCGTACGTTTATCGCTTTCAGAGCGCGCTTTATCCGGTTCAATTACTTGCAAGTACGCAGCACGCGATACCAAGGTCACAAACACTAAAAAAATCACCGCGCACACTAAAATAAAGCGCCATGCGATTAGGTTATTGACTGGTTTTTTGCCTCGCATTCTCATTGTAATATAATTACCTGCTCATCTTGGCTGGTTGGCCGCTTCATTTCGAGTTGTGACGTTGCCACTTCTTCAATGCGCGCATGTTGTGAATAAAACTCTTCTTCAACTAAAAAATAACGCCATTCTAAATCCAATTCGTCACGCTCTTGGAGCAACGAATCTTGCTCAATTAATTGCGCTCGAGAGAGATGAGTTACTTGCACCACACTCAAGCTTGATGCGAATATCACAACCAACAAGGCCAAGGTGATCTTGTTCGCACCTAGGCCTTTAATTATTTCAAGAAATAAATTGGGTTGGCGATAGCTCGCTTTTTTACTCATCCCAACCTCTGTGCAATCCTTAGTACTGAGCTACGAGAGCGTGGATTGCGAGCCACTTCATCAGCACTTGGTTTAATAGCTTTACCCACTGCTTTTAACGTCAGGTTTTTATTTATTTGTGCGTCGGTTAAAGGCAGACCTCTGGGTATCGCTTCTCCCTTACTCTGTTTTTTAATAAATTGTTTTACAATGCGATCTTCTAAAGAGTGAAAAGAAATAACAACTAAGCGACCACCCGGCTTAAGAACTTTAATCGCCGCTTGTAATGCCGTTTGAATTTCCTCTAATTCGCTATTGATATAAATACGAATAGCCTGGAAAGTCCGCGTTGCAGGGTGTTTAAACTTATCTTTCACCGGTACGGCTTCATCAACTAAATCTGCGAGCTGCTTAGTGGTAGTGATTGGCGTGTGTTCACGCACTTCTAAAATTTTGTGCGCAATGCGCTTACCAAATTTTTCTTCACCTAGCTTTTTGATCACATGAGTAATGTCATCTAATTCAGCCTCAGCTAACCACTGCGCTGCGCTGCGACCTGTACTTGGATCCATTCTCATATCGAGCGGACCATCTTTCATAAAGCTAAAGCCACGCGCTGCGTCATCTAGCTGCGGCGACGACACACCAATATCAAGTAAAATGCCATCAACCTGACCAATAAGATCGTTTTGCTCAGCTACCTCGTATAACTTTGAAAAACGAGAATGAGCAATTGAAAAACGTGGATCATCAGCAAACTTTTCAGCAGACTTTATCGCTTGTGGATCTTGGTCAATGGCCTGCAAACGACCGCTTTCACCTAAGCGCGCTAATATTTGCCCTGAATGTCCGCCACGTCCAAAGGTACCATCCATGTATATGCCGTCGGGCTTAATTGCAAGTGCATCTATGGTTTCGTCCATTAATACGGATACGTGTTCAAATTGCGCTGTCATTAGCTGTTATTTGCCTTTTATTTTGCTGCTAGAGGGTGAAGTTATCTAAATCGTCATTCGGTTCAAAATCACCGAGCCTTTCAAGCTCAGTGTCTTGGCGCATTTGCTCGTGCCAACGTGCTTCATCCCAAATTTCAAATTTATTCATTAAACCCACCAGCATAATTTTTTTGCCAAGTTCTGCATGTGAGCGCAATGAAGGCGCCAACAAAATTCGACCGTTTTTATCAAGCTGATACTCTGTCGCATTACCTAACAACATACGTTGCATCCGTCGTGCTCTAGGATTCATATTAGATATTTTTGCTAAACGGCTTTCTATTTCTAACCATTCAGCAAGAGGGTATAACCAAAGGCAAGGCTCATTGAGTGCAACGGTGCAAATTACCGTTCCCTGATCTTCAGACAATAGCGTATCTCGGTACTTAGTCGGTACCGCAAAACGTCCTTTATCATCCAAACTCAGTGAACTTGCGCCACGAAACATAAAAAGCCTATTGTAAATTTATTTTAATCAACTTTTTGATTAACCCGATCCAGTTTGATCCACTAAACACCACTTTTTACCACAGTGCTCCAGTTTAGGGCTTGACAAGCCTTTTTGTCAAGTAAGTCACCCAGCTTTAGCACCCCGCGAAGCTTGAAAAAATAAGGCTCCGATTAAAGCGGTTGAATTGTTTAAATAAAAAATCTGATCAGCCAGTAAAAAATTTTTTATCGTTCTTTTTATTAGCTTGTTGGCATTATTTGCTTAATGAATAAACAGTGAATAATTACAATTTATTTGAGCCCTGCTGACCTTTGTGAATTAGAGTTTGGTCAAACTAGATGCGGTTTAATCGTGTCGCGAGGTTTGTAATCGAGTGGACAAAGAAAAAATCAATCTCGAATGCTCAACACGTCCTAGTTTGTAAAAATTACAAACTATTGTCGCAATAGTTACAGCTATAAACCCACTCAAAATTCGTAAATAAAATACAATTTATATAAAACAACAGGTTAAAGACTGGTTTAATCATTGCATCTAAATAATTACTTTTAAAAAACTATTAAGGATTGATTATGGCTACGGCAACGAAGAGCAAAACTCCTATTGATGCAAAACAAGAGATTGAAGCACCGCTAACAGATAAAGCGACATCAGCAGCGCATGACGCAGTTGATGCATTATCAAGCAAAGCGGCGGCGGCAGAAAGTGGCGTTCGTAAAGGCGCAAGCAGCTCAGCTGAAACGCTTAATGAAAAGCAGTTAGCCGCTCGTGAGAAACTAGCAGAGTGTTCGTCTAAAACGCGTCAACTCGCATCAGAAAACCCATTAGCAACGGCGGGTCTGGCGTTTGCTGCTGGTATGTTAGTTACAGCACTGTTTCGTCGTAAGTAATACTAATGCAAAACCAACACTCAACACCAAGTGAATCACAAGGGACAGATTCGCCGTCATCGGCAAAACACGCCGATGACTGGCAAGATCACGTTGCTAAGCTTGCTGACTATGCAGCGCAGCTCAAGGATGATTATCATCAACAAGGAAAGTTGACACATCAGCTGGCAATAGCAGAGTGGAAGCTATCGCTAAGATCCTTAGCACTGATCACCATTCTACTAGGATGTTTTGCCAGTGGCTTGGTGTTACTGTGGGTGGGGTTTTTAGGTATTGTAGGCTTTGCCACCTTTGATCTGTTTAGCTCTATCTGGCTGAGCATTGCAATGGTGATCAGCCTACAAATTTTATGTTTAGTTTGGCTGTGGCGAAACGCCGTTTATCTAAGCAAAAAAATTGGCTTTACTAAAACGCTAAATAGCCTAAGGCAGCTGCTTAAATTATAAGGCACACACTATTATGTTAATCAATTATTTGATCAACTCACCGAACGCTCGCGTGCAACAGCTAGATAAAGAAGTTGTTATGCGATCAGAACTAAAACGTCAGCATCTTGCAGCTATAAAATACAGAGCCAAACGCTTTGCAGCAACAAAAGTGGGGCTCGCCAGTGCGTTTGCAGCTGGCGCTGTAGTTGAGTCTGCTAAAGGTGATGCAAACACGATAAAAAAATACACTTGGTTATTAAAGCTACTTGCTTAAAAGTCATTCGCGCATCGATTTATCACGACAATGAGCCAAAAAAACCATTTTGATAATCGCTAACCGCTTGGCGAATTTCAGCTTCAGTGGTCATTACAAACGGTCCCATATGTGCAATTGGCTGATTAAGCGGATCACCTGCTAAAATAAGAACCCCCGCCGCTTTCTGTGCCTGTAATGCAATGTCACTCAATGGTTCTAATATAAGTAACTTACCCGCATTAAACACGTCACCTGTCTGAGATATTAATGAGCCTGTATAAATATAAATCATTACTTTTTGCTGTTTTAAAGCCGGTAAATTAAGCCCTTCACCCGCAGGCAAAACTACATCGGCTATAGCGCCATTAGCAGCTAAATTTTGTAAGCTTGCAGCCAATTGGTGTGATTCAAATTGCCATGTCCCTGCTAGCGCTTTAAGACTAATACCTTGTTGATTAGTAAAACTCGGTACTGGTTGCTCTGTGGTATCCTGGTATTGCGGCTCACGCATTTTTTGAGCACTTGGCATATTGAGCCAAATTTGAAAGCCATGTAAGCCTTGTTCAGCATCGGCAAGGGGCATTTCACTGTGCATAACACCGCTACCGGTACTCATCCATTGTACGTCACCCGCACGAATCGCCTTTTTGTTACCCATTTGGTCTTGATGTTCAAATCCGCCTTTTAAAATATAGGTAAAGGTTTCGATCCCCCTATGAGGATGAGGAGGAAAGCCACCAATATAATCACTTTCATCGTCAGATTTAAGCTCATCTATCATTAAAAATGGATCTAAATATTTACCATCAAATCCCGGAATACGACGAATATTAACACCATCCCCATCTTGGGTAGCATAAGCAGTTAGTACTTTGGTTATTTTCATTTTTTTTGCCTAAAATAGGTTAAGTAAAAGTATAAAATATTAATTTATTATTATGACTTTACCCGAAAATTAATTAATAAATTTCAGTTATATACAATAAAAGTAAATTTAATATTTGCGATATAACCTTAGTACATTAAAGGTTATTTATGGTATAATTATTGGTTAGAGTTTTACCCTATATTTATTTGGATACGATTATTTTTACTGCATCATTAAAACATCAGCTTTATCGACTACTTATGCTAATTTGCATGCCTGTAGCTGCTGTCATTTTAGTAACCTTGTGGTTTAGTCGTGACGCGGCTATTAAAGAGCACGAGAAAAAAGTGCGCTCTATCACTGAGTACCTAATTATCAAGCAGCAAAGCATGATTAATGATGTAGAGCATATTACTGAGTTTTTAGCAAAAAAGCAGAAAGACATTAAGTCTTTATCTTCTCGCTGCCCTTCGTATTTTTTAGATGTTAAGGCACTCAATGGCAATATCGCGAATATTGGTTTAGTAAACAAAGACGGCGATTTAATTTGTTCCTCAAATAATGATGCCCCTAATATCAACGTTAGTGATCGTCCCTACTTTAAAAACGCACTCGCCAGTAAAGAGTTTAGTATTGGCCATTTCCAGCACGATCGCAGCCTTGAAGCCCAGAGCATTAACTTTGCTTCCCCTATTCTTAATGAAAACAATGATATTGAAGGCGTGATAGTAACTGTAATTGCTTTAGACTGGTGGAGCTCGGCACTTAATAGCTTGAATTTACCGACAGAAGTTCGAGTCGCCATCACTGACTCTAATAATCTTATTTTAGCCAACTCCCCTTTTTCAGCCGATAGATTAGGTTATAAATTGGAAGAGTTTGATTTAGAACATAATTTACAAGCAGGTGTCATTTTTAAAGGAAAAGATGGTATCCGTAGAGTTTTTCATCAAACGACTCTCTATCGAGATGGCAATGACAATAAGCTCTCTATTTATATTACTCAACCAATAGATAAAACACTTGAGCGGATAGATATTAACTTTGTAAGAATGGTTTTAGGTTTTTTAATTGCCACTCTTCTTTTAGCCGTATTGGCTAGACGATTAGTCAATAAAAGCATTTTAACCCCGATTAAAAGTTTAACGCAGGCTGTTAACCGCTTAGCGGCCGGTAATATGCCTCATGACGATGAGCAGCCCAATAGTCCTGAGCTAAATAGACTTTACCATCGTTTTAAATACATGGCCGAAACTCGCTTAACGGCTGAAGCATCCCTTAAACATAAGCATGACGAGCTCAATAGCCTGCTTAATGCATTACCCGATGCTTTTTTACGCGTAGATGTCAATGGCAATATTCTTGATACCGGTGGACGTACTAAATCGTTAAATTATAGCCATTCAACACCCCCTAAAAAATTATCGTGTTTATTCTCTGATGCTAATTTAAAACAAGTGCAAGGGTACTTAATACCCCTGAACGCCCCTGTCACTGTTGAGCTTGAACAAGAACAAGACAATCAGTTTTATGAAGCTAAAATTAGCCCAATGAAAAAAGCCGATGAGTTTATTATCGTTATTAGTAACATCACACAACGAAAGCAAAATCAAAAATCGTTGCATTTAGCGTCATTAGTTTACAACAACAGCAGTGAAGGCATGGCAATCACGGATGAAAATGGGGTTATTTATGATGTGAACCCTGCGTTTTGTGAAACAACTTTGTATTCTCGGAATGAAGTACTCAATAAAACGGTGGGTATTTTATCATCGGGTAAACACGATAAGCAGTTTTATAATTACATGTGGCAGTCAATAAATAAAACAGGCCGCTGGCAAGGTGAAATAACCAATCGTCGTAAAAATGGCGAGCTGTATGTTGAATGGTTAACCATCGATACTATTTACGATAAAAATAAAGTCCCGACTAGTCGTATTGCTATTTTTACCGACCTAACCGAGAAAAAACAAGCAGATGAATTAATTTGGCGACAAGCGCACTTTGATCATTTAACCGATTTGCCTAATCGATTAGAACTAAAAGAGCGCTTAAACCAACGATTCGCAAACCTTACCAATGCAGATCAAAAACTGGTCATTATGCTATTAGATATTGATCATTTTAAAGATATTAACGACACATTGGGCCACCATTACGGCGATAGATTACTTAAGTTAGTGTCTGAGCGAATTGTGCAAACGGCCAAAGAGGCTGACTTTGTAGCACGAATTGGCGGAGACGAGTTTGTTGTTGTATTTAGTGATTTACATGGCAGCGATAACATCAAAAAAATAGCAAAATCACTGCTACTTAGCCTTGCCTCCACTATTTTTATTGAAGATGAAAAAGTGTATATCAGTGCCAGTATTGGTATTACCTGCGCGCCAGATGATGGCCAAAATCCAGAGCAATTACTTAAAGCCGCTGACCAAGCTATGTATAAAGCAAAAATAGCGGCCGCAATGGCTTTGAGTTCTTCTCACATGATATGCGTGAAGATGCAAACGCAAGAATGCAACTACTCAAAGATCTTCGCTCAGCTATAGAACTAGAACAGTTTGAATTGTATTACCAGCCTATCGTATCGCTTGATGATTTACACGTTCATAAAGCTGAGGGGCTTATTCGATGGCAACACCCAGAAAAAGGCCTGATCAGCCCCGCTGACTTTATTCCCTTAGCTGAAGAAACTAGACAAATAAATGCGCTCGGTCAATTTGTATTTACTGAAGCACTGCAAACACTTAATGATATTAAAAAACACATTCAAGATGAATTTCAAATAAGCATTAACGTATCGCCGGTGCAGCTCGCAACCACAGACAGTGGTATAGACGATTGGTATGGCATGCTTGAGACAGCAAATTTACCTGCATCGAGTATTGTGGCAGAAATTACCGAAGGCTTGATGGTTAATCCTGAAGAACTGACCCAAAGCCGCCTAAAAGCCTTGGTTAAGTCAGGGATGCAATTGGCCCTTGATGACTTTGGCACCGGTTACTCATCGCTTGCTTACTTACAAGAAATGGATACCGACTACCTAAAAATCGATAAACGCTTTGTTGATAATATTCAAAAAAACAGCCAAGAGCTGGCCTTATGTGAAGCAATTATTATGATGGCTCACCAGCTTGGTTTAAAAGTAATTGCCGAAGGCATAGAAACAAAATTACAAATGGATTTATTACTTGAGGCCGGTTGTGATTATGGCCAAGGCTATTTGTTTTCAAAGCCGCTGCACAAAGCCTCGTTTATGCAGCTGATAACAACAAATCAAGTAATTAGTTTGAAATAAAAGTCATTTAGCCCTAATACTGGTTATTTTGTGTCGAGGTGGTCTGCTACATACGCACCTCGCTGCCCTCTTTTTTTATCTGGTCCAATGGTGCTGTCTTGAGCGGTTTGCTGCTCTAACGCAGCATTGATTGTGGCTCCCAAAATAATGATATAAGCGCTAATAAATAGCCACATAAGCATAATAACCACTCCACCTAAAGAGCCATATGTTTCGTTGTAACTAGCAAAATGAGATACATAAAATGAAAAGCCAAAAGATGCCACAATCCATAATACGGTGGCGGTGAATGAGCCCACGGTAACCCAGCGCCATTTAGCTGCTTTTCTGTGAGGCGCATAACGGTATAAAATTAATAATGCAAAGTTAAAGGTCAATGCCAGCAACGGCCATGATATAAGCATGATTAAAAAATCAATACTCTCTTTAATTCCGAGTAAATTAAGCGCTAGCGGTAATATACCTATAATTACCAGTGCTATTACAGCCACCACAATTGCACCCACTGAAAATAACAAACGCACAAGTTGCGCCTTTAAAAATGAGCGTTTTTCGTATTCGTGATAACTAATATTACATGCTGTGATCAACGCTTGGCTGCCCTTAGAGCTACTCCAGATAGTTAACAGTAAAGTACCCAGCGCACTAAGGCTTAAACTAGTTTGTGACTTTTGCGCAAGACTTGAAACTTGAGATAAAATAATTTCTTGAGTGCTTTGTGGTAATAACGCCATAAACTGACTTAAATACACACTAATATCATTCGGTGATGCAAAATAAGCATACACAGACACCAATGCCGCAATGGCGGGAAAAATAGCCAGTAACGCATAAAATGCCACGCCAGCCGCCACTAAAGATAAATTATCACGGCTCATTTGTTTTACTATTCGCCTTGTAATATCCCACCAGCCACGCAGAGGGATATGGTTAGGCTGCTTGGCTCTTTGGCCACGCTTAAAGTCACTCATAGTTAACTCCCTTTTTCTAATTAAGTAGCAAAATGTTTGCCAAACAAATACTGCTTGGTATTAGGGTCTGTTGACCTTTCAAGGTTTAATTTGCAGCAGTCTGTTTGGTATTTAGGCAAGGCAGCGCCTATGTGGTGTGGTATTCCCCATAAATAGGCGATAACGTAGCATTAATGCCAAACAGGCGCTGCCCGAAGGGTTCTGCCTAGGGGCAATTAACTCTTTGTTGCCTACATGGATGTAGGTAAGGGGCGTGAGCAGGACGCGGAAGGTTTGCTCGGTTTTTACTTAGCCCACTAGGTTACAAACCTCGCGCCGCGATTAAATTGCCCCTAATTTGAACAAATATTAATCCGCAAAGGTTCAACAGACCCTAGACTTGCTGCTATTGTTTAACACAGACCCTAATTACTTCGACCTAACACGGATGACCTCTATGCTCAGTGCTTTAATTGCAACACTCGCTAATAACACATCAATTCCAGCAATCGACACCGTTAAGCCAAACTCTATTTCCTGGAGCTTTTTAAAAGATCAAAGCGTGCAATTACTACACACATTCATGCAATTACTGCCCACTTTATTATTAGGGATTGTTATTTTGGTGATTAGTTATTTAATTGCCACACCATTATCACGCTTGTTAATAAAGCCTGTTACTTACATGACCAAGAGTAAATTAGTACACCTAGTTGCTAGGCGAGGTATTAGCACCTTAATTATTTTACTCGGGTTTTATCTATTTTTACGCTTGGCAGGACTCACCGAATTCGCGGTCGCAATTATGAGTGGCACCGGATTAATTGGGCTTATTTTAGGCTTTGCCTTTCGGGATATTGCTGAGAACTTTATTGCCAGTTTACTTTTAAGTGTACAGCGTCCATTTAAAATAGATGATGTAATAGAAGTTGATGGCAGAATTGGTATTGTTAAAAAAGTAACTGCACGGGCAACCACTTTAGTTGACTACGATGGCAATCATATTCAAATACCCAATGCGACTGTGTATAAAAATACCATTAAAAACTTAACCGCTAATCCAAAAATGCGCGGTCATTTTTCAATCGGTATTGGCTACGATAATGACATTCGCGACGCACAAAGTTTGGCAATTAGTATAATATCGCAGCAAACCTCTGTGCTTAGCGATCCACCTCCCCAAGTATTGATTGATAACTTAGGCTCCGCCACTATTAACTTTACCGTTTACTTTTGGGTCAACGGCGAACAATACAGCACGGTAAAAGTATCCTCACAGCTTATGCGAGAGTTAATCAATAGTTTTACGCAACATAATATAAGCATGCCTGACAATGCCAGAGAGCGTATATTGCTCAATAGCCAAGGTGAAGATATTTATCCCA
This sequence comes from Pseudoalteromonas sp. BSi20439, assembly GCF_000241165.1. NCBI lineage: Bacteria > Pseudomonadati > Pseudomonadota > Gammaproteobacteria > Alteromonadales > Pseudoalteromonadaceae > Pseudoalteromonas > Pseudoalteromonas sp. BSi20439. The sequence goes on along the minus strand of NZ_BADW01000064.1, from coordinate 401 downwards.
TAGCAAGCGAAGCTAAAACAGAGACAACAGAGACAACAGAAGAAATTAACGAGCAATCACATATTCAAAAACATAAAACCACAGAGCACGAACACAGTATTGATGATGTAAGTAGTGATACGGATGATATTCGCGAGCAAGCCGATGAATCACGCGATCCGGAGCAAGGAAAAAATATTATATAGAGAGGTTCGAGGTTCGAGGTTCGAGGTTCGAGGTTCGAGGTTCGAGGTTCGAGGTTCGAGGTTCGAGGTTCGAGAAATTTAAAAGCCTTGCGGTTAACATTACAAGGTTTTTTATGCCTGAAGGCGATAGTTAGTCTCGCGTCGAGTTTAGGTTTTAAGCCCGCAACCCGAAGCTCGCCGCCCGCAACCTGACGGCTTATTCCAAACCAAAAAAAG